>DAOQRQ010000153.1:0-6965 GCA_035355815.1 Ferruginibacter sp.
TACGGGCAAAATTGCTGATCACCGGGGCCTGGGCAGATATAGCAGAATCTACGGATACCTGTAATGTTTTGATTGGTGAATTTCCTGTTGCATTTGATGTGTAAAGCTGTATCGAACGGTTGCCGCTTCCATTCCATGTTACGGCAGCAACACTGTCATTAACCACCAATGACCCGCCTCCGGCAGGAAGACTCCAGTTATAGGTTGAAGTTTCGTTCCCGACATTTGTTGCCGTATAGATTTCTGTTCCGTAACAAACAGTTGTGTCTCCTGTTATAACAGGCAAACGCAGGTTGCTGCTAAACTCATATTTAAATGCATCGGTTGCTTCAAATCTTAAATAAACAGTATCGGGAGCGGCTATTAAAAGCTTGAGTGTATCATAAACCGTTTGCCCTGCAGCTACATTGCTGTTATTTGCCATGAGCCTTGTAGCGATCTGGGTTTGATTTTTATTATAAGCCCTGAACCGGATATTCTTACTGTTCTCACAACTGGTATTGGTTGCCTGCATGGGAATCTTCAGGCTGTCGCTTTTGGGATAAATGAATTTATAATAATCGTAAGTATCTGTCACAACATTGGGTCCTATATAATTTATATGCCCTTTCTTCAGTACTCCGCCGGCTACAGTGGTTGCTTCGGCAAAACTATTGTTGGGTTCCGTATCATTATCAATACTGCTGGTATCTGTAAGCTGATACCTTACCTCGTATTCATAAGGTAAGCCCGGCGAGCTAAGTGTAAAAACAATATCTCCGGCACCCAGGCCGCAAACCAGGAACGTATCGAGGTATACGGCATCCGGAGTAAAACCGGTAACGGGGGGATTGGAAGGCGTGTGATCAGCAAAGCCGTTTGTGTTGAATGCTAAACGGTTGTTGCTGCTGTTGTTTGTTCCGGCATATTCGCCACGGTAAGTGGCCTTTAGATATACGGTAATGCTGCCATCAGCAGGCATGGTTACTTTATAAATATCCAGCGCATCAACGAGGGTACTGTTCTTATTGAATCTTACATGGCCTTTTTTGACAACACCTTCCGCAATCGGTAATACGGTTGACACCGGGTTATTGTATGATTCATTTGCATCGCTGGCGGTACTATCCGCCCTTTGATACCTGATGTTATAGCTTACCTTTCCATAGTAATCACTGTAGTTGGTATGCAGCCTCAGGTAAAACGTGTCAGCAAAGAACGCCCTGAACTTGATCGTGTCTGTTTTTATGATTCCGCAGGCGGGATAATTTTCCCAGGAGATCAGGTCTGAATCATACAGTTTGTTTCCATATTTATCCAGTATATCTGCGGTCAAAATATAATTCCATTCTGTGCATTCGTCATTTCTTGCTTTTACGATGAGATTGAATGCCCCGTCGTGCGGTAAAATGATCCGGTAGGTATCAAACTCATCAATATGCTCATCGTTATTATAATCATATGTACCCACATTCCCGCTTTTTGGAATATTTTCTGAAAGCGGGATCGCATTATTGGTACAACAATTATCCTCGATGTCGGGGGCAAATTCATTAAGCGGGCCATATTTGAACTGGTATCCGAATGCCGCACTGGCCTTAAACTTTACAAGCAATACATCCCCTGCCTGCATATTGCTAAGCGGAATGTTTGACAATACCTGCTGGTAGGAGTTGACCGAAGGATTGTTGCCTACATAGCCTGAATCAAAGGCGATCGGGTTTCCGTTCTTATAACAGGCATAGCTGATCCATTTACCATTGGCGCAACTGTTGTTCTGTGCCAGGATGTCAAGAAACACATTGCTGTAATCACCGGCCGGCAGCGTGCTGGTAAAATAGTCGGTGGTATCAAAATTCTGGCTGCCCCAGAATTCATATTTTAAACTGGCCAGCTTTTCAACATTATAGGTAAAAGGGGTTGCTGTTGCCGCTGTATTATTATTTGAGCCATCGTTGGGGAAACCATTTACCGCGGTCCAGGTAAAATTATAATCAAATTCACCCAGGCTTTTAAATACCAGGTAAAAACTATCGATGGCTTTTCCGCACAGAACATAGGTTTGTTGAAATGTTGCTCCCGGATTTACCAATGCGCTGGTGACATAGAAATTTCCTACATACTGACCACTAATACGCAGGGTGTTATACATCCTTAGTTGCAGGCTCTGTGGGGTGCCGCCGGTATTGGTTGCATCGAGCGTGAGTTGAAAAGTGGCATTCGAATTAAAATACAACTTGTGGTAATCCACGGTATCTATACCATCCAAAGCTGCTGTTCTTTCTACACCGGCAGCAATCAGGTTAGCTGCCGCATAACTATTATTTGGTTCCGTTTCACTGGATTGACCAAAGGAGACCAGTTGTATAAATAGTAGTAAAACTGCAGAAAGGAAGATCTTTTTCATACCAGTTAGTTGGTGATAAATGGGTACTAAAAGTATCTTCTCACAAAAAGGCTTCAAATAATCCTTTTGGATTATTTACTTAATCAATGAGCATAGCGTAATTTGAGAAAAACATTGAGGGTTGAAAGTCAAGTCGCTGCTATACGGTTGTATCATTATCCTTGTAACTGCAACGGGGGCCCAGGCTCAAAGCATTACACGGTATAATACATTCAGTTACAATGTGAACGAAGGCCTGTTGCAAAGCACCATAGGCGACATTGCTTATGACAGAAACAATTTTTGCTGGATAAGCTTTCCGAACGGGATACAGAAATTTGACGGCCGGGAGTTTACCACGGTACCTATACAGCCCGGCCTTCCCGATGATAAATTTGTCAGGTTCTTACGTTGCAGCAATGGCGACCTGCTCATCAGCCATGCTTTGGGTATCAGCAAATATGAGATAAACGGAAACAGGTTTGTACAGGTATACTCATGTACAGGCTCAAAAAAAACGGCACAGTTCATTGGCGAAGACGAACAGGTTGTATATTTCTATACAGTAGACGGAAACATCACAGGTATTAACCTTCAGAATTTTACAGTAAACAGCCACACAAGAACAGGCCTGCCCGATTACTCATCCAATACCGACTTCAGACCGGCATTCAGCAGCAATATCATAGATCATAAAATTACTATCGGAATAAAGGGGAAGCTGTATTGCTGGGACCTTAAGAAGAAACAGCTGATTGCCCAATCGGCTCCCATTCAGGCGATGTCATCTTTTTTTTTACGAATGACATCGGGCCACGAAGTATTGTACTTCGACTATATTACAAACAATGCCCTGCACCTGTACAATTTTATTACAAAAACCAGTAAGGCAATAATCATAAAGGGTAAAGACGACCGCCCTATTGGCCGCTGTATCATTTTACCCTGGCAGAACAAAACGCTTATCAGCATTAACCAGCACTTATATGAGTTTGATATGGTAAACTTTGCTTTGGGTGCCGAAATGGTGAACTACCAGAACGAACCGGTTGGGGGAAAGAGCGTTATTGCAAAGATAGAGGAAGATAACTTTGGTAACCTTTTCCTCACCACCATTACAGCAGGGATAAGAAAAGTAATAAAGAATAATTACCCGGTAAGGTATTATGGTACATTAAAGAAGGAGGACAATAACAATATACTCAGTATCCTTACCGATAAAAAAAACAACAGGATACTTGCAGGAACAGCCGGTAATGGCTTACTGGTTTTTGATACATTGCAACGGCTGGTAAAGCATATCAAAACAACACCGGGCGATAGCACGCCAAAGCATTTCAATTGTATTGTAAAAGATAACAAAGGCAACTACCTGCTTTTTTGTAACAGCGATAATAAGGTATGGTTCTTATCGGCCAATCTTCAACAGCTTAAGGAATTTCCCTGCACCTCGCTCACAGCACCGAATCTGAACATTGATTATTTTGGAAACCCGCTTTACCAGGATGAAAAAACCGCCATCACCCAGGCGCAGGGAAGATTGTACCGCACAGTCTTTGATAAAAATATTTGCACCGAATATGAGTTCACCACTTCTTACACTATGGGCGGGCTTTATTATAACGGAACCATTATAAGCCATACCAACGACGAACTCTTTTTTCTTGATGCGGCAACATTTAAAGAGCTGAAAAGGGTGCCGTTTAAAAACACGGGCTATGTAAGGTGTTTTGCAAAAGATGCAGCAGGCAATATTTATATGGGATGCAACAAAGGCATTTTTAAGATAAACGGTGAAGGCCGTATACTGACACACCTTACAAAAGCAAATGGCCTTCCCGATGAATGTATTTATGCCATGGCTTTTGATGAAAACGGTTTGTTATGGTGCAGCAGCAACAAAGGCATCTTTAAAATAAAAGCCGATAACAGTATTTTACAGTTAACAAAGGAAGATGGCCTGCAGGAAAACGAGTTTAATACAAACGTAATGGCCAAAGCTGAAAACGGAGAGCTGTTTTTTGGAGGCGTAAACGGGGTAAGCAGCTTTTATCCATCGGCCATCGGCAGTTTTAGAGAAAAGATAAACCTGCTGGTTACCAGGATACGGGTTAACAATGAAGAGGCCTTTACCGACACCGCAGTTTGGAACATTAATAAGATAGAACTGCCTTATAATCAGAATTCACTTTCCTTTGATTTTGTAGCCATGTCGGGGAAAAACCCCGGCCAGTACATTTATCAATACCAGATGCAGGGCATAGATGATAAATGGATACAGAACGACGGGCTGCAAACGGTGCGGTACCTTTTACCACCCGGCAAGTACACCTTAAAAGTATATGCCTCCCGGTTCTTTGATAAAGATGCCCTGCCAATGAAAACCATACAGATCATTATCAACCCGCCCTACTGGAAAACCTGGTGGTTTATTACGGGCATGATCCTCCTGGCAATAGCGGTACTGGCTTATTCATTTAACCGCTACAACAAAAACAAATACCAGAAAAAACTGGCAGTACTGGAGAACGAACACCGGATGCAGCTTGAAAGGGAACGCATAAGCAGGGACCTGCACGACAGTGTTGGCGCCTACGCCAATGCGGTTTTATACAACACCGAACTGCTGCAAAAGGAAAGCAATGAAGAAGAAAAAAATGCGTTGATGAACGATTTGAAGTTTGCTTCAAAAGACATCATTACTTCTTTGCGTGAAACGGTATGGGCTTTAAAAAAAGAGAATTATACAGCAGAAGAATGTTTGCTGCGGATGAAAAATTTTATACAGGCGCTATCCCGTTATTATCCGGATATACAGTTCAGGGCCGAGGGAGAAGCGCCTGCCGGAAAAGTATTGCACCATACCAAAGCGCTGCACGTTGTCAGGATAGTGCAGGAAGCGGTAACCAATGCGATAAAACATGCCACAGCAAAAAATATCATTTTATCAGGCACCGTAGGTGATGATAAATGGGAGCTGACTGTTACTGATGACGGAAAGGGGTTTGACTATGAAACGATAAAAGAGACGGAACTGGGTAACGGGCTGATGAACATGAACAAAAGGGCAAGCGAATCCGAAGTTGAATTTACGGTTTCTTCCATGCCGGGCTACGGAACAAAAGTGACGGTATTGATTTAACCCGGGGTACCCTGTTGGATTATTACCCGGCTGAAAAAATAGTTGAATATTTGTTTAATTTAAAAAGATGCCGATAAAAATTGCCATAGTAGATGACAAAGCCAGCAACCGCAATATCATTAAAGACAAATTGCTGCGCCATGGTCATTTTGAAATTACACTGCTGGCAGAAGACGGAAAAGACTTCTTAGAAAAAATGAAAGCGCTGCCGCCTGAAAGGTTGCCAGATGTAACGCTGATGGACCTGGAAATGCCCAATATGGATGGCGTTGATGCCATTGCTGCCGGGTCATCTTTTTATCCTTCGGTGAAATTTGTAGTGCTTTCCATTTTTGATGATGAGGATAAGATATTTAAAGCCATAAAAGCCGGGGCCTTTGGTTATTTATTAAAAGACGAAAGTGCCGAAAATATAACCGATATGCTCTGGCAAATGCACGAAAGCGGCGCCGGCCCCATTTCGCCGGGCATTGCCCACAAGATCTTACAGCTGGTACAAAATAACAGGTTAACCCTATTGCAAAAACAACCCGACGCGGATTCAAAAACCCTCTTTGACCTTACCGACAGGGAAAAGGAAATACTGCAACTGTTGGTAGAAGGCTTATCCTATAAGGAAATAGGTACCCGGCTCGATATCAGCGCCAATACCGCAAAAAAACACGTGATAAATGTTTACAACAAACTGCATGTAAACAGCAGAGCCCAGGCATTGCACCTGGCTTATGAAAAAGGCTTACTGTAACCGCCTGCAGGGAATGGAGAAATAAATAAAGGGCGGCTAATTTTTCCGCAATTTATTTTGCAGACTTCCCCAGCCTCCGCCATTATACACTTCCTTGTAGCCATTTGCTTTAAGCAGGCCTTTTGCGGAAGCGCTCCTCATTCCCGAAGCACAGCAGGTAATGACGGGCTTATTTTTATCTTTCAGTTTAGACAGGTTATTGCCCAGCTGGTCGAGCGGGATGTTGACAGAACCCTTTATATGTCCGCCGGCATATTCACCCTTGCTGCGCACATCAATGATAACGGCGCCCTCTTTAACCAGGCTGGCGTAGTTTACCTGCGGACCAATGCCCAGTAATTTCTTTAAAGTGCTGATCATATTTATCTTTTTAAAACAAACAAAAAACCTATCCTGTAATCGTTTCTTTTGCTACGGGGTTGTTATTGAATATTTGAACGCCGTTATAGATCACTTCCCAGCTTACCGGGATCGCTTTCTTCAACATGTGACTTACGCCGCAATATTTTTCCTGCGAGGTGGTTACGGCATCCAGCGCCGCTTCCCTGTTTGATTCTTCGCCCGTGAAATCATAGACCACATGCATGGCCATGTATTCAATGGGTGGCTGCTTGCTTAACTCCCCGGTTACTTTAATGTTCAGTTCCTTTACTTCTTTTTGCGCTTTGCGAAGAATGGAAACAATGTCCATCCCGGTGCAGCCCGACAGCGCA
>DAOQRQ010000154.1:0-6941 GCA_035355815.1 Ferruginibacter sp.
GTACCATGCCGTAATTCGGCAGGTAAGCCAGTTTGATGTGTGCCGGAAGTGATTCTTCAAAATCTTTTATCAGGTCTGCCAAAAAACTTTCGCCTGCGCCGGCGGTGAGCAATGTCCTGTGAATGATGGCCGGGAATTTAAATTGCTTCAGCAGCATGGGGATCACATCGTCTGTCATCATACCCTTCATTTCGTGCGGCACACCCGGCATACTAACAAATACCTTCCCGTTCTTTTCGAAACACATGCCCGGCGCCGTACCTCTTTTATTCTGAATAACGCTGCAAACATCCGGCACTTCACCCTGTTTTAAATTACGTTCAATGATGGGGCGGTTTAGTTTGGTGAAAATATCCAGTACATTTTGCCGGGCTGCTTCATTGATGATCATCTTTCCGCCAAAGTATTCGCAAAGCAGCGGTTTGGTGATATCGTCGGCAGTAGGCCCCAGTCCACCGGTAATTAGAATGATATCGGCCTGTTCCTGCTCTTCCTCCAGTGCATTCCATATCTCTTCCCGTACATCGCCCACGGCCACCCGGCGCTTTACCCGTATGCCCCATTTGTTTAGTTCCTGTGCCATCCAGGCGCTATTGGTATCAATTACCTGTCCGATCAATAATTCATCGCCGATGGTGATGATGGATGCCTGTGTCATGTATCGTTTTAAAAAGATTAATTTTAGTGCAAGATAAGTTAAGATGAAAACAGTTTATTTGTTTATTGGTTTAATAGTAAGTTCAATTTCTTTCGGACAAAATATGCAAACCCGTTTGTCAGGCGCCATTAAAGCGTTGGAGGCAGATGCCCAGTTCAGGCATGCGATACTCAGTTTGTATGTGGTGGACAGTAAAACAGGCAATGTGGTCTTTGATAAGAATTCGCAGGTTGGATTAGCGCCGGCCAGTTGCCAGAAAGTGGTGACGAGTGTGAGTGCGTTTGAAATGCTTGGGAAAGGGTATCGTTATAAAACTGATTTGAGTTACAGCGGCCTGGTTGAAAATGATACGTTGAAAGGCCATCTTTTTATCACAGCTTATGGCGATCCCAGTTTGGGCAGCTTTAGATGGGATGGAACCAGTGATGCACTTGTTATGAAAAATATCCTGGCCGGGCTGAATGCAAAAAAAATAAGAACAATTACCGGCAGCCTGTTTATTGATGAAACAGGCTGGGAAACACAAGCCACTCCGCGAGGCTGGACCTGGGAAGATGTGGGTAATTATTATGGGGCCGGTGCAAGAGGATTGAACTGGCATGAAAATCAATACGACCTGTTGTTAAAACCGGGAAAAAAGGAAGGAGATAATGTGGAGATCATTAATACAAGCCCCGAATTGCAAGGAGCAGTTTTGCGAAACGAATTAAAAACAGGCAAAAAAGGCAGTGGCGATAATTCCATTATTTATTTACCTGAGGATGGTTTGATCGGTTATGTTCGGGGTACGGTACCGGCAGGGAATGAAACGTTTAAGGTATCGGGAGCAATGCCTGATGCATCTCTTTCTTTTATAAAATCTTTCGGGGATATGCTGGAAGCAAACGGTATAAAAATGGAAGGGAGAGACAGGTCAGGCACATTAGCTTCTTCAACCAGGAAGGATGTACCTGTTACAAAAACGCTTTTAAGTATCTTATCTCCATCTTTCGACAGCATTAACTACTGGTTCCTTAAAAAGAGTGTGAATCTTTATGGGGAAGCATTCGTAAAAACTATTTCATACGAGAAAACAAGGTTTGGGGCAACAGATACAGGTATCAGCATCATTAAAAATTTCTGGCAGGAGAGGGGCATTGAAAGATCGGCATTGAACATTATCGATGGCAGCGGACTTTCGCCCGCCAACCGGGTAACCACCCATGGGCTGGTAACCGTAATGCAATATGCACGGAGGCAGAACTGGTTCTCTTCTTTTTATTATGCACTCCCCGAAATGAACGGCATTAAAATGAAAGACGGTTATATCAGCGGCGTAAGAAGTTATACGGGTTATATAAAAAACAGGTCGGGAACTGAGTATACCTTCTCTTTCATTGTAAATAATTTCGACGGCAGCCCCGGCACAGTAAAGGAAAAAATGTGGAAGCTGCTGGATATTTTAAAAACACCCTGAATCCCCCGAAGGGGAACTTTAAAGAGAATGCGGGGTTGAGATTCTTTTCTTTACTTTTAACCAAAACAAACCATATGTCTGAACAGAATTTCAGGAATCATAGTAAGTATGTTCCTTCTCATCATTTCGTTGTGCCAACACTTCTTATTGCATTCATGACCGGGTCGGTGATCAACCTGTTTGATTGTATACATAAAAATGACGGCCTCTACAGCGCTTCCTTGATCTGTCTGCTGGGCCCTCTTCTTGTCATTATCTGGTGGAACAGCCGGGCTTTTGCCTTGCGGGCACAAGACAGGGCCATACGTGCCGAAGAGAACCTGCGTCATTTTGTGGCCACCGGTAAACCATTAGACAGCCGCCTGCGCATGCGCCAGATCATTGCCCTTCGTTTTGCAGGCGACGCAGAGTTTGTGGCATTGGCTAAAAGGGCTGCAGATGAAAAAATGCCTGCCAAAGAAATTAAGAGTACAATACAGCACTGGAAGGCGGATAATAACAGGGTATGATCAATGAATAATGATATAGTGGATAATTGATAATAGCAGGCCTGATTTCAGGCGGATTGTTAATTTGTAAAATATCCAGCCAGTTTTTCCTTCAATGATTCCGGCATTGCCGAACGCTTCATTGTTTTTGCATCTACAAAGAATAAAGTGACCACTCCGGTATTCAGCAATTCGTCCTGCTCATTATAGATCTCGGCATGAAATACGATCTTATGATGCGTGGGCATTTCTTTTAAGGTTGTCTTTACCGTTACCAGGTCATCGTATTTTGCGGGGCGTAAAAAACGACTGTGAATTTCCACCACGGGCATGATGATACCCATTGCTTCAATTTCTTTATACGTATAACCTATCTGGCGGATGGCTTCGGTACGGCCTATCTCGTAAAACTGGGCGTAGTGACCATAGTATACAATTCCCATCTGGTCGGTAAGGGCGTAGTGTATCCGTATCTGTGTTTCGGTAACAAACATGCTGAAAGATAACTGATAAAAACTATTTTCCAATCATGCTATCGATGCTGACCTTTCCGGGGCCAACGATTAGTAAAACTAAGAAACCCGCTACATACAGTGCAGGGGATTCGTGTTGAGCAAAGACCTGCCCGTTGTTTATTTTAAAGATCACCACACACATGGTGATAATAAGTGGTATGGTTGCCAGGCGGGTGAACAGTCCCAGTACCAGGAACAGGGAACAGAAGAATTCAGCAAAAACGGCCAGTGCCAGCGACAGCGTTTTTCCCATGCCTAGGAAACTGATGAACTGATCTTTATACTCGCTGAAATGGATCAGTTTGTCGTAACCATGGTTCATCATCAGGATGCCAAGCCCCAGGCGTAATAACAACATGGCTGCGCTTACAGCCCCGGCAGAATACTTTGCAGAGAATAATTTTTTCATTTCTGTTTTGGTGTGGTTTTATTTTTTACTCAACTGTTATAAAAACTCTAAAAGAAAATCTATTTACCATTTTATTAACAGCGTTGTAAAAATACATTCGTTTTGTTTACATCAGTTATCCACTTATTCACAATCTCTTTGGAACGATGTTTGTAACGGAGGCACAATAAGTAATTTTGCTAAAGCAAAAATGACCGAACGCAAAACCATGATAAAACAAAAACTTGCATGCCTTTTTTTGGCGGCCATGCTTTCTCTTTCCGCTTTCTCTCAACCCACCCATGCGGTCATCGATCCGGAAAAAAAGTTCAAAGATGCCAAAGCCCTTTTTGTTCAGGAGCAGTTTGCACTGGCCTATCCTTTGTTTGCAGAATTGAAGGCGCAATATCCTGATAATACGGTGAGCGATCATGCCTACCTCAATGAGGATGTTAGTTATTACTACATAGCCTGCCAGTTAAAATTACAACAGCCGGTAGCCGAGCAGGAAGCCCGGCACTACATCAATGTAGTGAACAATGAACCACGCAGGCAACTGATGAGTTACCACCTGGCAAAATTCTACTTTCTTAAAGAAGATTTCAGCAATGCGATCAATTATTACGAACGGGCAGGCCTGGAGAATTTAAGCAATGCCGAAATAGCCGATGCAAAATTTGAGAAAGCGTATTGCTATTTCAATCTTAAACAGTTTGCCGAAGCAAAACCGTTATTTGACGAGATACACCAGTTGCCCGAAAACAAATATTATATCCCCGCCAATTATTATTATGGTTTTATCAGTTATTACGACCGCCAGTTTGGCGAAGCATTAAAAGCATTTAAACTGGTGGAAACGCAGGAAGAATACAAAGGCGTGGTGCCTTACTACATTGCCGAGATCTATTATTTCCAGGGGAAAAAGGATGAGGCATTGCGTTATGGAGAGAGTGTGCTGGGAAGGCCTGGTGTTTTGTACTACCAGAAAGAGATGAACCTGCTGATCGGCCAGTTGTATTTTGAAAAGAAGAACTATAAAAAAGCATTGCCGTTGCTGGAAGCCTATGTGAACAGCAGCGATAAAGTGAGCAAGGAAGTGATGTATGAGCTGAGTTACTGTTATTACGACGCCAGCCAGCTGACCAGGGCCATTGAAGGGTTTAAACAATTAAGCACCGAAAGGGATTCAATGGGGCAGAACAGCATGTACCTGCTGGGAGATTGCTACCTGCGTACCAATCAAAAGGCCAATGCACGCACTGCGTTTCAATACAGCGCATACAACAGTTCCAATAAAGTGCAGCAGCAGGTATCCCGGTTCAACTACGCCAAACTTTCTTACGAACTCGGCTACCAGGATATTGCGCTGAACGAAATGAAGAAGTACCTGAACGATTATCCCAACAGTGAATACGATACCGAAGCAAAAGAGATACTGGTGAACCTGCTCACCAATACCAACAACTTTGCCGATGCCTTGAAATTGTACGAGTCGTTTGATAAGCCTACACCATCCATGCAGAAAGCGTATCCGCGTATTCTTTACGGAAGGGCTGTTGAACTCATCAATGATCAGCAATTGAAAAGAGCCGATGAGTTATTGACGAAGATCCTGCAATTGCCTGCATCGGCCGTTTCTCCTTATGCAAACTTCTGGAAAGGCGAGATCGCCTACCGCAATAATGAATACGATCTTGCCATCAGGTACCTGAACTTATACCTGCAGGCAAATGTTCCTTCACAGGGAGAAGCAAACAATGCTACCGCAAGATACGACCTGGGCTATTGCTGGCTGCAGAAAGAGAATTACAAACAGGCCCTGGGATATTTTGAACAGGTAACTAAAACGGTTTCCGTAACCTCTTCATTCATGGACCAGGATGCGTATGTACGCAGTGCCGACTGTTATTTTATGAACCGGGAGTTTGCAAAGGCAAACAGTATGTATGATAACGTGGTGAACAATGCCCTGCCGCAGAGTGACTATGCGATGTTTCAGAAATCGCTGATCGCCGGGGTAAAGAGTTCCGCTGAAAAGGTGAAGACGCTAAATGCACTGCTGAAACAGTATCCAAAGAGCAATATGGTGCCGGACGTGAATATGGAGATCGCTCTTACACATATTGCCGATGAAAAGTTCAACGACGCCATTCCTTACCTGAATACACTCATCGGTTCTCCGGAAGCCGGCGGGTTGAAACCAAAGGCATACTTAAAACTTGGGTTGTGTTATTATAATATGAATAAGAACAGCGAAGCCCTGGATAATTACCAGGCGCTTATTCAGAAATACCCGCAATCTGCTGAAGCCGATGAAGCCATGGACATCATGAAAAATATTTACGTGGAAATTGGCCGGCCGAACGATTATATAGAAATGATGCGCAGGAACGGTAAGAATATTTCTGTATCGGAAGCAGACTCACTTACCTATACTTCAGCCGAATTGAAATACAATGCCGGCGATTGCAATGCAGCCATCAACGGATTTAAGGGTTACCTCTCACAATATCCCAATGGCTCTTATGCGCTGGAAGCAAATTACTTCAGCAGTGAATGCTACCTGAAAGTAAAAGACTGGCAGAATGCACTGGCTGGTTACGACTATGTGAACAGTAAGGGGCTGAACCGTTATTTTGAAAAAGCTACCCTGGAAGCAGCCCGGATAAATTATTTTGAACTGAAGGATTATGCCGGGGCAAAAAAATATTTTGAGTCACTGATAGCCGGTGCGGTGAACCAGGACAATCAGCTGGAAGCATTAAGAGGCCTGGTGCGCTGTTACTACCAGCTAAAAGATTATACAAAAGCGAACGAAGCGGCGAATACCCTGCTTACAAAGAAGGGCCTCAATACAGATGATAAATCCATCGCCTTCCTGGTACTGGGAAAAAGCCAGCAGGTAAACAGTAATTGTGCAGCGGCCATTACTTCATTTAAATCCTGTGCAGCCATCAACAAATCGGCATGGGGTGCCGAAGCCCGTTATGAAATTGCCAATTGCCATTTTACAAGCAACAATCTCAGTGCCGCTGAAAAAGCAGCCCTGCTTGTAATTAAGGAAACAGGTTCGTATGATAACTGGGTAACGAAGAGCTACATACTGCTGGGTGATGTTTTCATGCAGCAAAAAGATTATTTCAATGCAAAAGCCACTTATGAAAGCGTGGCCAAAAATGCCATCATACCCGAATTAAAGCAAGAAGCCCAGCAAAAACTGGATAAAGCCATTGAAGAAGAGAAGTCGGTGAGTAAAGTGGCCGGGAACTAGGGATTGTAACCGGGAATCAAATTCTGGATTCATCAGTATTTCAAAAACAACAAATGAAAACTCTAAACAGGCAATATTCAATGATAAATGTTCAGCAATTTAACCCGCCCGCAGCTATACAGGTGCAGGATATTGAAAGACGCAGGCTCTTTGTGATCTGCCTGT
>DAOQRQ010000155.1:0-2860 GCA_035355815.1 Ferruginibacter sp.
TGCCAGAATGATGGGCGTGGTCTTTTTGCTGTTATGCCAGTTGCCCCGGACATAGGAATGGCTCATATGAATATGCTGAACAGGTTCCAGGTGCTGTATGCTTACCACTTCGCCCAATACCCCGCTTTGTATGATCTCTTTCAGTTTGATGAAATAAGGTGCATAGCGCAGCACATGGCAAACGGCAACGATCCTGCCGGTCTTCTTCGACAGGGCTAAGATGTTGCGGCATTCTTTTTCACTGGGCGAAATGGGTTTTTCCAGCAACACATCATACCCCATTTCAAGCGCTTTCATACAGGGACCATAATGCAGGTCATCGGGTGTGGTGATAATTACGGCATCTGCAAATTTTGGTTTCTTAAACACTTCTTCCCAGGTAGTAAAACGGTTCTCTTCTTTTATGTTGTGCTTTTTTGTATACCGTTCATTACGCAGGGCAATGGGTTCAGCCACCCCTACAATGTCGAGCTGCTCAGGATACTTCACGGCATAATTTCCATATACATTACCCCTTGCACCGGCGCCGCAGGTAATGGCAGTTACCGGCCTGTTGAGGTTTAATTTTTTATCGGGTAATAAGATGCGTTGTTTATTTTCATCAACGGCCCAGGCAGCAGAAGGAAGGGCTGCCGTTCCTAAAGTTAAACCCAATGCCCTGATGGCATCACGACGGTTCCAGCGCTTTGACATAAACATGATTTTAAATGAAAGGATGAGATACTTAAAGTTACTGATGTTTGCAGCAATATGAAAATTTTCATGCTGCATGGCCTCTCAGCAACCTGCAACGGCAATCGTTTTACGTTATTATCAAGTTACTACTACCCGCACGGGAATATTATGATGGGGTCAGGAAAAAATATGAAACTGCTCAAAATGCAGGGAAATACATGCGCCGGTTGGGCGATCTGGTTTGATAAATACCCAATAAAGGGTAGTTATCAAACCAGGCAAACCTTTAACTTTACAAAAAAACACTTTATGAGATTCATCCTCTTTTGCCTGGCTATTTTAACAGTAAGTGTTTGCCCGGCCCAGCAAAAAGCCGAAGGCTTATACGACAGCTTGAATGGAAAAATTAAAAGCATGACCGTTTACTTTTACAAGATCATCAAAAACGCAAAGGGCAATTTTGAAGCCCAGCCGGATTATTTCAGTCACCACCAGGAATTTATTTATGATGATAACAATGTACTGCTGCTCCGCAATTTTTATGAAGACAAAAAGAAGATCCGGGAATCAAGAGATATGGTAGCCTTCAATAAGCCTAACCCGGCAGTAAAAGATGATACCACGTATTCCAGCACCGACAGCAGTAAGGAAATGCTTATAACCCGCTACCGCGATGGTAAGATAAACGAATACCGAAAACACATCACCATTTTACGCAACAATAATGTTTATTACCGGGTGTATATGAATGCTGATGGGGCAGTGAGTGCTTACGATATGTTTGTACGTACAGCCGAAGGCCTGGAAAAATCACACTGGCAGCTTTTTACCGGCAAACCGGTTAACATTAAAGACGAGCCATACCTCTGGGAAAAATACAATGAACACGGGCACCTGATGCTGTCTGTGTATAAAATGGGAGATGGCTCTAAAAAAAGCACCGGCCGCAAATACAAGTACGATGAAAATAATAATGCGGTGTGGATCCAGTTCTCCGAATGGAACCCTGCAACTGATAAATATGAGCCGGTAAGGGAAACAGAGATTTCGTATAAGTACCGGAAGTAAAATAGCCTTATGACAGGATCTGAATAACAAACCTATAAGGTCTTGCACGGGTATGGCATATATCTGAGCCAATGGGAGCATCTCTCATTGTTAATGATACATGAACACGGTATAATCCTCCCGGTAATAATTTTCAGTCAAGTTCACACGGCTGGTCAATGTACGGCAGAACTCCATGATGTAAGCCGGGTCATAAGCGCAAATAAGCGCATGGGCAGGTTCAATGGTATGCAGGAGGTTAAATCCAAAACCAATGCGGCTGTTGTTAAATAGTTTTTCAATCGTTTTTAAAACATACCTGTCGTCGCTGCTTCGGTAATTCAAAGAACCGCACGCAATCACATAATCGGCTACGGGCAGTTCAGCAGCGGAAAAATCACCTTCAAAAAAATGAGCGCCCGGGTGATGGCTATGCCTGTCCAGCGCCACCTGCAAAATACCGGGCATCTGTTCTACGCCATAATATTCCGGTTGCGGGAAACGTTCAATCAGGTATTCAAACAGGTCGCCATGGCCGCAGCCTGCATCCAGTACCGAATGTGCTGTAAGATCGCCAATGCCCAATAAAATTTTAAAACGTATCTGCTGGCCTGCCCGTTCATTCCACCCCAATGATTCCGTAGAACCGGTCCCGAATTCATTGATCAATTGTTTATGAAAAAGAAAGATACTGGCCTTATCTAACAGGTTCATGGTTCATACAATTTAAATAAAACCTGCATTGAAATTATGTATATTTAATTATAAAACTTAAACCTATGGCAGAATCAGGTAAAGTACAATCAAAATCAACATGGCCCCTGGTTAAATTTCAATTTGCTGTTAAGATCGGCGATAAGGAAGCATTCTTCCAGGAAGTGACCGGCCTGAGCGCCGAGATACAGCAGATCGAATACCGGGCAGGTAACAGCATGGAATTTCCAACCGTTAAAATGCCGGGCATAAAAAAATTCGGGAACATTACGCTTAAGAAAGGGATCTTTAAAGACGATAAAGGCTTTTGGGATCTGTACAAAGCAGTAACCATGAACAGCTTTGAACGAACCACCGTTACCATCTCCCTGCTGGATGAAAAAGGAAGCGTTGCCATGGCATGGAAATTGGCAAATGCTTTTCC
>DAOQRQ010000155.1:2960-6925 GCA_035355815.1 Ferruginibacter sp.
TGCTGGATGAAAAAGGAAGCGTTGCCATGGCATGGAAATTGGCAAATGCTTTTCCATCTAAAATTACCGTTACCGATATGAATGCAAATGGCAATGAAGCGGTGGTGGAAAGCATGGAACTGGCGCATGAGGGATTGACGCTTGCAGGACAATAACCAGTTGTAAATCCCGGTAACAAACCGGCAGAATAAAACGGTGCCGGATATTTTGTTTAGCTGATTTTTTGTCACAACCCTGTGTCAATTTTTTTCATTCTCATTTTTTTGTCACAACCTTGTGTCAATTTTTTTCATCCTCATTTTTTTGTCACAACCTTGTGTCAATTTTTTTTGTTCCCAAAAAACCGGCACAGGTTCATTATGGCAGAAAGAAGCCTTAGCGACAGATCATCCTATTTTACCGGCGCAAAATGTAGGGATCGGGGTAACCAATCCCTTAGCCGCATATCTGCGCCATTGGGATAGAAAACGGTTTTTTCTCCATACAACATGTGCAAAAAGCCCGGGCCTGTTGAACCAGGAGTTTTATATTTAATCCTATGCAATTACAGATCATTCAAAACCTCATCTACGAAATACGAGGCCAAAAAGTTATGCTTGATTTTGATCTTGCCAATGTATATGGAACGGAAACCAGGATATTGAAGCAGGCTGTAAAACGTAATATCACAAGGTTTCCGAAGGATTTCATGTTTCAACTGAATAAAAAAGAATGGCAGGAGGTTATCACAATTTGTGATAACCTTCCGGCGGGAATAAAGTACAGTCCTGCCCTGCCCTTTACCTTTACAAAGCATGGAGTAACCATGTTGGCAAGTATCCTAAAAACCAGGAAAGCCATCCAGATGAATATTTCCATTGTACGGGCTTTTATTGCATTGAAACAGTTTGCATTGAATTATAAAGAACTTGCGCAGCAGATAAAGGAACTGAAAGACACAACAAGTAACCACAATGCCCGGCTAAACCGCATTTACCAGGTGCTTGAAACCTTACTTGATCAAAAGGCAGGGCAAAAGAAATGGGAAGACCGGGAAAGAAAAGGATTTAAAAAATGAAGGCCCTTTACCGTTGGCTGAATAGAGATACCGATGGCATAGAGTCATTGAACCAGGGAACGGCTACCCAGGCCGGATATTCAATTTGCACTAATTAGCTTATATCCTTTTGCCGGCTGGCAATTTGCCTGCTGCGGCAGAATTCTTTACTTAACCAGTTTCACATTAATGGCATTGGCTCCCCGGGGTCCCATTTCAATTTCAAAACTCACTTTATTATTTTCGGCAACCGGTTCCGACAGGGCATTGATGTGTACAAATACACTTTCTCCGTTTTGCTGGTCTTTTATAAAACCAAATCCTTTATCGTGGTTGAAAAAACTGATGATCCCTGTTCTGCCGCCGGCTATGTCGTTGGCCGGATCGTACCGGGGTATGCTGATCTCGATATCTTCTGCTTTGATGCTGATCCTTTTCCGGGGATCGGGAGGCGTATCCGACAGGTTGCCGTACTCATCCACGTAAGCGATCATGCTTGCCGGGTTATCTCCCTTGTTTGTATTTTCTCTTTGTTCCTGCCTTTTCTCGGCCTTCTCTTTCTTCTTTTGCTTTTTTTTCTTTTCTCTTTCCTTTTTATTCCATGTTTCTGCCATAGTACTACTGCGGGTTTGTGATGATGAATGGAGATGCCGTACCTGGGGAAAAAGCGCTACTGTTTTCGGCAGATAGCTGTAAAGGTAAGCTAATAACCGCTATAATACCGGATAGTGTTAGAAGGCCCGGCTACAGCGGAGCAAGGCCGGCAGCTTTCGCCGGTTGCAAACCGGCAGAACGGAGGGGGCATCAGGTGATCCCGTAATCATTCCATGAATAGATTTGGGTGTTCGTGAGGGAACACTTGCACCAATGAGAATAATAGAAACCGGTGTCAGTCCTTTTTACTTATTTATTTTTTACACCGTTCTGTGTCATTTTTTTTATTCCCAAAAAAACGACACAGGTTTATCCTGGTAAAAGAAAGCCCAGACATTGATCATCATTTTGTAGCATCTGCTGCTGCGCCGGTGAAGGCTGTAGAAGATGCCACCGGCATCACCATTGCCGGATTGCCAAGTAAGCGGCGATGACCATCTGTTCCAGGGCAGTAGCCTTGCTGTAGAGGTATATCCTGGGTTTTGTAAGCTTAGCAGATGAGTGGTTTTGCATCACGGCATAAACAATCTCTCCCTTGAGTAGCTGGAAACCATCTATAATGTATATGGAACCGCTTTCGCGTTCTTTCACATATTTTACTGCAAAACTGTCTTTATTGATGATAAGCGTATTGCTGGAATCTCTTCCAAAAAAATAACTGGCAGAATCGGCGAAGCCGGGTATTGTAATGGTTCCTTTCCCGGTGGCATACCGGTAAACATTTTCCACGTCTTTGGAATAATCGTGGTTACCCTTTTCCAGCACGGCACCCAGCACTGATTGCCCATTGCTGATGTGAGTTTCGATGTAATACGTATAATGAATCACACATTTTAATGAATCATTCCCAAACAGCAGTTCGCCGGTGAGTATATTTTTCGTGGTCCGGGTGTGGGGAAATATCAATCCCAGGTTGGCGAATTTATCCACTTCCCGGTTACTGATAACGCTGTCTTTGTATCCCCGGTAGTCCAGTAACCGGACATTCGGAAGATATTGAGCACTCCCTATAATATCTGAACTGCGGTTATTGGCACTCAGCTCTGCAGGCAGGGTAAGTCCTTTTGATCCGGCACATGCCTGCAAAAACAACAGGCAAGGGATTAAGTAATATAACAGGGAAGTATGATTCACCTTTTTAACCGGTTGATATAACTAAGTTATTACAACCGGCAGGGGAATACTATGACTGGTGTCAGGAAAGAATATGAAGCTGCTCAAAATGCAGGGAACACATGCGCCAACGGGAGTTAATTCCGCATATTCTTCAATTCTTCCTGGAGGTCTTTAATTGCATTCTTCAGTTTTTCTATTTCCACAGGGTCCTTCTCATTCTTCAATTTTTCATTTAGCCTGTTAATACTTGCTTGCAGTGCATTTGCTTCTCCGGGCATAACATTGAGTTTAGTGGTTGAAATAAAATACAAAGACCGAATATACAATTATTAATCATCCGCTTTATGCCCTGGCGCCAGTTGGGCTATCCTGCACCGTGCCTGCAGCGAACAAAAAAAAGACCAGCTGAATATTCAGCCGGTCTTTTTCTGATCCGATAAAGATTATTTGCCCGGCGGCGGCGGAGGCAGCATGCCTTTGCGCAAGGCCTGGAACATCATGTTCACTTTTCCCTCTTTATTGAAACGCCAGGTTTCCTGCAGGCTGACGGTATCAACCTTACCGGCCTGGTTTGTTTGTACCTCGTGCCCCCAAACGGCTACCCAGTTCTCATTCTTGTCGGTACATTTCACTGCAAAGATGGCCTCCACCGTTGCATCCATTTTTGTAAAGGAGCTGCGGTAGGCCTGCATTCCTTTCAACAGGGTATCGGTGGGCCCCATCATACTGGAACCATCTGCCAGGAAAAAAGCCACCGAATCGGCAAAGTGTGACCGGCTTTTCGACAGGTCGCCGCCGTTCCATTCCTGCCAGAGGGCCAGGACCGTTTCGGTATTTTTTGCGGAATCCATAACGAAGGAAGCAGAATACGAAGGTGTGAACCCATGCATATCTGCCGGCACCATGGCTTTGGCTTCAGCCGAAGCCGCCGCAGGCTTTTCGTTGTTGCAGGCAACAAAAGCAACTGCACAGAACAGGACAAGAAACTTTTTCATAATTTTTTGTTTATGTTTTATTTAAAAAATGAAAGGTTCAGGGGGAAGCAGTACCAAGATAATTTCTTTAAACCGGAATTCATAGCTTTTACCGGTTGAGGGAAGTGAGAATTTGGAATTAAAAATTAAGAATTAAAAATTAAGAATTGAGAACCAGTCTGCCG
>DAOQRQ010000156.1:0-6885 GCA_035355815.1 Ferruginibacter sp.
AACCGGCGCCTGCCTGGTATTATTGCCCATAGCTTTATATGCCGCCAAATCGTACTGGCAATGGCTGAATGCGCCGGCGGGCATTTTATACGGTACCGGGCAAAAGCTGGATACCATCCTCACAGGTGTGAACAGCGAAGAGAGTTACCGGGCCTTTGCAAAGACCGCCAACTGGTGGGACGTATTCAAAAGCAATCTCGCCGGTTTCTTTTACCGCTACGGTTATTTATTCTTTGTAAGCCGGGTACCCAAGGTACTGGGTATGTTTTTGATCGGCTATGCACTGGGCCGTTCTGATTTTTATAAGAACATCGCCCAGAATAAAAAGATCATCTATTGGGTGATCGGTATCGGATTGGTTATCGGGCTGCCTGCCAATTTTTATTTAGCCCGTTACATGAGCTATTTCATGGCCGATTACTGGGACCTGAAAATAAAGGGGCTCTATCAAACCATTGCCTATGCATTGGGGGTGGCTCCGTTGGCGATGGCTTATGTTGGATTGTTCATGCTGATCTTTCAGTCTGCTGCCGGAAAAAAAATATTATCGGTGCTGGCACCCGTTGGTAAGATGGCCTTCAGCAACTACATGATGCAGTCGCTCATCGGCAATTTTGTCTTCCTGGGTGCCGGGCTTGGTTATACCGGGCAGGTTGGGCCGGTGTATTACACCCTCTTCGGGATAGCCGTATTCATTGTGCAGGTGATCATCAGCACCGTTTGGTTAAAATATTTCAATTACGGGCCGGTGGAATGGGTATGGCGGAGCGCTACATATAAGAAATGGCAACCGTTCAGAAAAACAGGTTCAGCTGCGTAAAGATGGAAGAAAATAAAAAGAACGGATCAACACGCAGATCCTACATCATACGATTTTTCATTTATGCAGTGGTTGGATTTTTATGTGCATTCATATACCGGCAATTAAGAAGTTAGATGACAGAAGAAAATAAAAACACAGAACCCGAAAAAACGGCAGAAGCCAAAGAGCAGTTCATGGATGATGGTTCATCGTTCATGGAAATACCTGCTGAAGGCAGTACCGCAGATGAACAACCTGAAACCTCAAACATCAAACCCCAAACCGAAGAAATGGAAGTACACCACCATACCCACGCTGCCCACGGAAAGAAGAACTGGAAATCTTATTTCTGGGAATTTTTAATGCTGTTCCTGGCGGTGTTCTGCGGATTTTTGGCCGAATATAAATTAGAGCATGTTATAGAACACCAGCGGGAAAAAGAATTCGCCAAAGCATTGTACTCTGAATTGCTGGACGACTCTGTAGCCGTTGCCGGCAAACTAGCCAGGCGCCTGGAAAAGGAAAAAAGCATGGACTACCTGAGCGCCTATTTTAAAGACAGTTCATTAACTGTTCTACCCAAAGATTTCTACCCTGCCTATACCATCAGCCTTTACCTGATAAATACTTATTCTTTTGAACCCAAGGATGGCATTCTCAGTCAACTCCGGAATTCGGGCTCTCTCCGTTATTTCAAAAGCGTTGCATTACAGAAACTGGTGGGAGACATCAGTGTTAATATAAATGATGTTCGCACAAGGAACGAACAGGAGTATCAATATTTTTCCAGCCCTATCAAGCCCTTCATGTTGAAATATTACGACTGGAGCTGGATAGACAAGTTACGGAAACAGGATACTACTCCTGTTATACTGAACGTGATCAATAATTATCTTCAAAGCAGCCGGAATATAGAAGGCAGTATCCTGAATATTCCTTCATTAGACCGGGGCGAAACCTCGAACATGATCCTGTTTTATAAACAAATGATGGTGTCGAGCCGGACGCTGCAAATGAATAACTATATTCAAACCAATCATAAACTACTGGAAGTTTTAAGAGAAAATTATTCTTTAACAGATGAGTGAAGAAAATAAAAATACAGAGGAACAACCGGCAGAAAACAAAGAGCAGTTCATGGATGATGGTTCATCGTTCATGGAAATACCTGCTGAAGGCAGTACCGCAGATGAACAACCTGAAACCTCAAACATCAAACCCCAAACCGAAGAAATGGAAGTACACCACCATACCCACGCTGCCCACGAAAAGAAGAACTGGAAATCTTATTTCTGGGAATTCCTAATGCTGTTCCTGGCCGTGTTCTGCGGATTTTTGGCAGAGTACCAACTGGAGCATAAAATTGAAAGAGACCGGGAGAAAAAATTCATTCAAACATTTGTTGAAGATCTGAAGATTGATACAGCGGCTATCAATACAAATTTAATTTCAAGGAAAAAAAAGAGGGAGCAATTCGACTCACTGACATTTCTGTTAAATGAGCAGAAAATAAAAGGGTATGAAAACGAACTCTATTACCTGGGAAGACTCCTGGTAAGAACATTCCGTTTTCAAAGCAACGACCGGACCATTACACAATTAAAACACTCCGGGTCAATGCGGCTGATAAGAAATGAGGAAGCGGCCGACAGTATCATTTCTTATCAAAAACTCGTTGATCTTATTCTCCAAAACCAGGAGGATGACCGTATTGAGCGAAGGGCTGTTGATCCCGTGCTTAACCGCATGTTCAACCCGTTTGTTTTTGATAAAATGCTGGATGAATTCAATAACGTAAATAAGCCGGCCGGTAATCCGCCATTACGGTCTTACGATCCATCCCTGCAACAAGACCTTGCCTTCTGCATTAACCAGATCAAGGGAAGCAATATCATTATTTCAACCAGGCTGAAACTGCTTAATGAAAAAGCAAAAAATATAATTAAATTTTTAAAAGAAGAATACCACCTGGAATAAAAAATACCATCATGCAACCATTACTCACCACATCAAAAAGAATTGAATCCATCGACCTGCTCCGCGGCCTCGTTATGATCATCATGGCCCTGGACCATGTACGGGATTATTTTCATGCCGATTCCTTTATGTTCGACCCGCTGGACCTGGATAAGACCACCGGCGCCATCTTCTTTACCCGCTGGATCACCCATTTTTGTGCCCCGGTATTCATGTTCCTGGCTGGCACTTCCGCCAGTTTCATGAGCCGCCGTAAAACCAAAAAAGAATTATCAAGGTTCTTATTCACCCGGGGCTTATGGCTCATCTTCCTTGAACTTGTGGTGGTGAACTTTGGCTGGAATTTCGATATCCTGTTCACCAATATTTATTTTATCACCATCTGGGCGCTTGGTATAAGCATGATCACCCTGGCCGGTCTCATTTATTTAAGGATCCCCTATATCCTCGCCATTGGCGCTTTACTGGTTGCCGGCCATAACCTGCTTGATACTATACATGTGCCCGGCAATACCCCGCCTGCTTTCGGATGGTCGTTACTGCATGAAATGGGTTTCTTCTCCTGGCAGGGCCATAATGTATTGGTGGGTTACCCGGTAATACCCTGGATAGGTATGATCGCATTGGGTTATTGTTTTGGCATTTTGTATACGCCTTCCTTCAGCCCGGAGAAAAGAAAGAAATGGTTGCTGGCTATCGGTCTATCTGCTATTGGTTTGTTCTTAGTAATACGTTTTATAAATATATACGGCGATCCTTCACACTGGAGCAGCCAGTCGGCCCCATTCTATACGTTCCTGTCTTTTATCAAAGCAACCAAGTATCCCCCTTCTTTATTGTACACATTAATGACCCTGGGGCCGGCCATTCTTTTTCTTGCTTTTACAGAAAATGCAAGAGGGGCTGCATCAAAGATCATTTCGGTGTACGGCAGGGTTCCAATGTTTTATTACCTGCTGCATATTTACCTGGTTCATCTTTTAACCATTATCGCTTCAGAGCTGTTTACGAGTTACAGCTGGAAATTATGGATATTAAAAGAGCCGCTCTGGTTCACAAAAACATTGAAGGGATACGGGTTCTCATTACCTGTTGTTTACCTGGTCTGGATCGGCATCGTGATCGCTTTATTCCCCTTATGCAAATGGTACGACCGCTACAAACAATCGCATAAAGAAAAATGGTGGCTGAGCTATTTATAAAATATAACCCATGGAACAAATATTAAAAGGCAATAACAAACGGATCGAATCCATCGACCTGCTGCGGGGACTGGTGATGATCATCATGGCGCTGGATCATACCCGTGATTTTTTTCACAAAGGGGCATTCACCGGCGATCCGCTGGATCCCGTAAGCACTACCCCGCTTTTATACTTCACCCGGTGGATCACCCATTTCTGTGCACCCGTTTTTGTTTTTTTGGCCGGCACGTCGGCCTGGCTGCAAAGCAGGCGCAAGAGCAAAAAAGAACTCAGCCGTTTTTTAATTACCCGTGGACTTTGGCTGATACTGATAGAAGTGACGGTAATAAGTTTTGGAATACTCGCCGATATTCATTTTGGCATGTTCGTTTTGCAAACCATCTGGTCCATCGGCATCAGCATGCTGATACTGGGATTGGTGATCTGGTTGCCTTTCAATCTTATATTACTAATAGGCTTCCTGATCGTATTCGGCCACAATGCCATTGATTTTGCAGAACTGGGCCGCACCAGTTTCCCGGCATGGTGGCAGTTCCTTCATCGCCCTGGCTTTATACCACTTTGGGGCAATCACGCACTCGGTATCTTCTATCCCTTTCTTTCCTGGAGCGGTTTGATGATGCTGGGTTATTGCTGCGGAAAAATATTCAGCGATATAGAAGCGGAAAAAAGAAATAAGCTGTTACTGTGGATAGGAACCGGGGCCCTGCTGTTCTTTGTTGCATTACGTGCAACAGGTATGTATGGCGATCCGCTTGGCTGGAGCCAACAGAAAGACGGCTTCCGTACATTTCTTTCCTTCATGAATGTACAGAAGTACCCGCCATCCTTATTATTCATGTGTGCCACCATCGGGCCTGCGCTCATCTTTATGGCGCTGGTAAAAAACACATCGGGTCGTATGGCAAAGATCGTGTCGGTTTATGGAAGGGTTCCCTTCTTCTACTACATCCTGCATTTTTATTTATTGCACATCATTGCAGTGATCGTATACCTGTCAAGAGGACATAGCTTTACGCAGGGCCTGGAAGGCGTTCCCAATTTCCCGTTCAAATTTGTGGTGCCCGGCGAAGGGTTCAGCCTGGGTATCGTTTACCTGATCTGGATCGCTGTGGTGATCGCCTTATACCCTTTGTGCAAATGGTACGACCGGTATAAGACAGATCACAAAGAAAAATGGTGGCTCAGTTATTTATAGTTTGGCATAAAACGTTTTTTTTATTATTCATCATAAAACAATCAACATGAAAAAAAAGATTCTATTCCCGGTGTACGCAGCCAGCGTATTGTTATTTGCTTCCTGCCAGGAAGCGGCCAAACAGGAAACACCTGCAGCTACTCCTGCAGCGGCTGTTGCTGAACCTGCCAAACCCGACCTGGCAAAGATCAAGGCCGATATACAAACAGTGGAAGCCGCCTGGGCCGCTGCACAAAATGCCAAAGACGTAAAAACACTCATTGGCATGTATGCCGATGATGCGGTAAGTATGCCCGATGGCGAGCCGGCGCTTACCGGCAAAGCAGCCATACAGAAAAAGATGGAAGCCGATTTTGCAAAACCATCCAAATATGCCAGCGTTGCTTTTGAAACCCAGGATGTATATGCCCAGGGCGACGTGGTGACAGAAGTGGGAAAAACAACTTACAAAGACGCTGCCGGCAAAGCAGTGGGCGGCGGTAAGTATTTTGCAATATTTAAAAATGTGGATGGAAAATACCTGTGCATCCGGGAGATCTATAACCAGGATGCTAAATGATTTTTTAAAACCGGGGCAGTATCAGTACTGCCCCCGGTTTTACCAGGGTTTGTAACAAATGCTGAACGACTGATCAGCTTCGTCAAAAAAACAGCCGGGATAAATAAAAACCAAAATGAAAAAGAAAATAATGCTCTTCTTTGTGGCATTAGTATTCAGTTCGGCTGCACTAATAGCGCAGGTACCGGTACGGGAAGAGCCAAGGCATCATAAAGTTTTTGAAAACCAATACATACGTTTACTGGATGTATGGATTAAACCGGGTGATACAAGCCTTTTTCATATTCACGCTACCCCCTCCCTTTTTCTTTATTTTACCAATACCCTTGTTGCTGCACAAATAAAAGGCGCCGCCTGGACCAGCGCAACCAATAAAGCAGGGGCTGCCTCGTACAGGTCTTTTGTAAACGATACCCTGGTGCACCGGGTAAGCAACCAGGATACTGCCTTGTTTCATGTTACCGATATTGAATTGCTTTCGCCCTATAAACCCGCCGCACAACTAACCTCTTTACCCTTTACCGTTTTGTTTGAAAATGAAAAAGCAGTTGCTTACCGCTTAAGCAATTCCTCACTCAGCAACAAGGTCATCAGTGGCCGTGGGCCGTTAATAGCCCAACTGGTTGCAGGCGATGCCGTGACCTTCTATGATACGGTGACTAAAAGATCAACCAGCATAAAAACCGGAAAATACGTATACATAGAACCCGGCAGTTCCTTTTACTTCTCCGCTACCGGAAATAGAGAAGTAAATATGGTGCTGTTCGAAATTAAATAATGCTTAACCCCTTATTAAATGAAAAAGATAACTGCCATCCTGTTTCTCATTTTTTGTTGCGGCAACCTGTTTGCCCAAAAACCCCGTGCCCGGGATATCGGGATACCCTTTGACGGCACACCCGGAAAGTTCAACGCCATTACCGATGTGGCCGGCGTGGAAGTGGGTTACAGCACCATCATTTCCGGCAGTGGAAAAAATATCCGGGGCAAAGGACCGGTACGCACCGGCGTCACCGCTATTTTACCAAGGGGAAGGAACAATAATCCTGTTTATGCAAACTGGTACACATTAAATGGCAATGGTGAAATGACGGGAACTACCTGGGTAACTGAATCAGGTTTTTTAGAAGGCCCAGTAATGATA
>DAOQRQ010000157.1:0-6884 GCA_035355815.1 Ferruginibacter sp.
GCGCAGTTTGGTAATGCCGGGAATGGTGGTTTCCACTAAAATTTTATAAGCCGCAATATGCATGGCAGTAGGGAAGGTATCATTACTGCTCTGCGATTTATTAACATCATCATTGGGATGCAGGTATTTTTCTTTATCTGAAAGTTTACCACCGTTCAGTACATGGCCCCGGTAAGCGATCACTTCATTTACATTCATATTGCTTTGCGTGCCGCTGCCTGTTTGCCAAACCACCAGCGGGAAATAATCGTTCAGTTTTCCATCCAGTATCTCTTTACAGACCTTTCCAATAAGATCGGCTTTCTTTTTTGGTAACACGCCGGCTTCGTTGTTGGTAATGGCGGCTGCATGTTTTAAATAAGCAAATGCCCGGATGATCTCTTTGGGCATCCGGTTAATGTCCTGCGCTATTTTAAAATTATCGATGCTGCGCTGGGTTTGTGCGCCGTAATAGGCATCCACCGGTACTTTTACCTCACCCATGGTGTCTTTTTCTATCCTGTATTCCATATAGTCTGTTGGTTTTTAAAATTGACAGGGCAAAGGTACGCCACGGATGCAAAATAGTAATGCCCTGTTTTCTTTTTATATTGCAGTAAACAAGGTTATGGCAAAACATAAGCAGCTTCTTTACATTTGTTTCTTCCTCGTACTTCCGGGCATTATCACTGCACAAAGCAAGTTTGATTATAAAGTACCCGGGGATATCCTCGTTAGGCAAAAACTAAAAGAATGGGGCGATATGAAGTTCGGGCTCATGATCACCTGGGGCCCGTACAGCCAGTGGGGTGTGGTGGAAAGCTGGAGCCTTTGCCCCGAGGATGAAGGCTGGTGCCAGCGTGCAGGTCCTTATGCAAAAAACTGGTACGAATACAAGAAAGCCTACGAGAATTTACAGGCCACATTCAATCCCGTAAAATTCAACCCGGAAAAATGGGCCGCCGCAGCCAAAGACGCCGGTATGCGCTATGTGCTGGCCATGGCAAAGCATCACGATGGGTTTTGTATGTTTGAAACAAAGACAACAGACTATAAAATAACCGATGCAAAAACTCCCTTCTCAGCAAACCTACGAAGTGATGTGACCAAAGAAATACTGAATGCATTCCGCAAAGAAGGGCTGATGCCCGGTATTTATTTTTCAAAACCCGACTGGCATGCGCCCGATTACTGGTGGAGTTATTTTCCACCCAAGGATCGTAACCCAACCTACGATACAAAGAAGTATCCCGAGATATGGAAACGCTTTAAAGATTTTACCTACACCCAGTTTGAAGAGTTGATGAGTAATTATGGCAAGGTAGACCTGCTCTGGCTGGATGGTGGCTGGGTGCGGCCTTTCAGCAGCATCGACAGTTCGGTAAGCTGGCAACGAACAATACCCTACGACCAGGATATTGATATGCCGAAGATAGCTGCCATGGCAAGAAGCAAACAGCCGGGTATGCTCATTGTTGACCGGACGGTTGCCGGTGAATATGAAAATTACCTCACACCGGAAGCCATGATCCCCAGCGAAACAAATCCCATACCCTGGGAAAGTTGCATGCCCATGTCTACCTCCTGGTCGTATGTGCCCGATGCAAGAAATAAACCGGCCAACACCTTAATTCATATGTTATGTAACGCTGTAAGCAGGGGCGGGAATTTTTTACTGAATGTGGCTCCGGGGCCCGATGGCGACTGGGATGATTCTTCTTATTACCGCCTCAAAGAAATAGGCGCCTGGATGAAAGTGAACGATGAAGCCATTTACGGCACCACGTTCATTAAACCCTATAAAGAAGGCAAATTTGTTTTTACAAAAAAGAACAATGCTGTGTACGCCATTTACCTGGCTGATGAAAATGAAACGCAAATGCCTGCAACCATCAGCATCAGCAGCTTTAATAAGAAACCCGCAACCCGGGTTTACCTGTTGGGATATGATAAACCGCTGCTGCTTGAAAAGAAGGATAATCCGATCAGTATCGGCATCCCGGAAAAACTACGGAACAATCCCCCCGCAAAACATGCATGGGTATTTAAGATATCAGAATAATAACGCAACCAAAAGAAATGAAAAAACTATTGCTGCTATGTCTTTCTTTATCGTTGATGAAAGCATCCTTCACCCAAACCTACCAACCCAACTGGCAATCGCTTGACCAGCGGCCCACGCCGCAATGGTTCACCGATGCCAAATTCGGCATCTTCATTCACTGGGGCGTTTACTCCGTGCCCGGATGGAGCAGCAAAGGGAATTATGCAGAGTGGTACCAGCAGGGTTTGCAAACAACGGATACGGCCAGGCAGAAATTTCATAAAGAAAAATTCGGCAACCGGACTTACTACGACCTTGCCAATGATTTTAAAGCCGAACTGTTCAATCCCGATGAATGGGCAAAATTGTTTGAACAATCGGGCGCAAAATATATTGTGCTTACATCCAAGCATCACGATGGGTTTACATTATGGCCAAGCAAAGAAGCAGACAGAACCTGGGGCTTTAAATGGAATGCGTTGGATGTAGGCCCCAAAAGAGACCTGCTCGGAGATCTTTTTAAAGCAGTACGGAAAACGACTGTTCGTGCAGGCATGTATTTTTCTTTGTACGAATGGTTTAATCCATTGTGGAAAGCAGATAAAAATAAATACGCAGCCGAACATGCCTGGCCGCAGATGAAAGACCTGGTAAATACCTACCAGCCCGATATATTCTGGACGGATGGCGATTGGGAAGCTCCCGCTGAAACCTGGAAGAGCCAGGAATTTTTAGCATGGCTGTATAATGAAAGCCCGGTGAAAGATAAAATTGTGGTGAACGACCGCTGGGGCGAAGGCGTACGTTTTAAACATGCCGGCATTTACACGCCCGAATACCAACCCGATCTTGACTTTGAAGATCATTACTGGGAAGAGAGCAGGGGTATGGGTTACAGCTATGGGTATAACCGGGAAGAAGATGCATGGGATTATAATTCTACCCAGTCATTGATATTGCAGCTAATTGATAAAGTGAGCAGGGGCGGAAATTTTTTACTGGATATTGGCCCCGATGAACATGGAAAGATACCACCCATTATGCAGGAACGTTTGTTGCAAATGGGTGAGTGGCTGAAAATAAATGGCGAAGCGATCTATGGAACATCAAGATGGAAAGAACATTCGCAATGGAGCGAAGGCAACCGGGAATACAAAGACCGGAGCGGCGATATGCTTTTAAAAATTACGATTGATCCCGACCCGGGTTATGCGGTGAAGGAAGTATTTTATACCTACAATGCCAATGCAAATACCCTGTATGCCATCTTTCCAAGATACCCCGATAATAAGAAACTGGTTTTAAAAAATATTGATCCTCCTGCAGGATCAACGATCGGTTTTTTGTCGACCAATGAAAAACTGAATTGGAAACAGCAGGGGGGTGATGTAGTGATCGATCTGCCGGAGTACAACCCCAATAAAATAAAAGCACCTTATGCATATGTGATAAAGATTGGGAATTACGGTAAGTTCTCTGCTAAACCAGCCATTAAAGCAGTTTATAATAGCGGAGCCACTAAGCCGCTCATTCACTTTACCCCGGTGAATATTTTGTCAACGGTACGTTATACTACTGATGGCTCTGAACCCGGGCCTCAATCCGCCATATATAAAATGCCATTCAGTATTGATAAGACAAGCACTATTAAAGCAAAAACATACGAAGCAGGTATTTTACCCAGCGCCACGCTGGAAGAGAAAGTGCGGACCTATGAATGGAAAGCAGCAACCGGCCGTGTTGGCGTAAAGGCCGGCATTGCCTATAGATACTTTGAACCAACAGGCAGGATCGATATGCGTTCAGTAAGTAATATCCCAAAAGAAAGCGGGGTGGCTGATGTTATTTCGGTTGCAAAAAAACAGCGGATGGATAAGTTTGCCTTTGAATTTATTGGCTATGTGAAGATCGCTAAAGATGGAATGTATACTTTCTTTACCCAATCGGATGATGGAAGCAGGCTGTTTATTGACGATGAAGAAGTGGTGGACAACGACGGCGACCATGGAACCGTAGAGAAAAACGGTAAAGCCGCATTGAGAAAAGGACTTCATAAAATAAGAGTGATCTATTTTGACAGCGGCGGTGGCAATGAATTAAAAGTTTTGATACAGGCAGAAGGAAAAGAAAAAATGGAAATACCTGCTGCTATGTTGTTTCATTAATCAGTTATTATGCGGAGATATTTTTTATTATGGGGCATCGTTGTTTCTGCTGCTGTAAATTCAGTGGCACAAACCGGTAATAGTTTACCAATGCCCACGAGGGCCCAACTGGCATGGCAGGAAATGGAATTTTACCTCTTCATGCATTTTGGCCCCAATACATTCACCGACCTGGAGTGGGGGCATGGTACCGAAAAGGAAGAAGTGTTCAATCCCACCAACCTGGATTGTGAACAATGGTGCCGTATTGCAAAAGCTTCCGGTGCCAAAGGGATCATCATCACGGCCAAACACCACGATGGTTTTTGTTTGTGGCCGAGTAAATTCTCAAAACATACCGTGCGGGAGAGCAATTGGAAGGAAGGAAAGGGTGATGTACTGAAGGAATTATCAGCAGCCTGTAAAAAATATGAACTGAAGTTTGGGGTTTATATCTCTCCCTGGGACCGGAACCACCCGGATTACGGGACAGAAAAATACAACGATGTGTTTGTGAATATGATGAAAGAGATCTTTACAAACTACGGACCTGTTTGGGAACTGTGGTGGGATGGCGCCAATGGCGAAGGGCCGAATGGAAAGAAACAGGTATATGACTGGAAACGATTTGAACAAACGGTTCGTACCCTTTCTCCCAATACGGTTGTGTTCAGCGATATTGGCCCGGATATACGCTGGTGCGGAAATGAAAACGGGGTAGCCGGAAAAACGAACTGGAATACACTTGATACGGCAGGCTTCACAAGAGGAGCCGGAGCGCCATCGCAGGATACATTGAATGCAGGAAATGTAAATGGTAAGAACTGGATACCGGCTGAATGTGATGTAAGCATCAGGCCCGGGTGGTTCTATCATAAAGCAGAGGATAATAAAGTAAAAACCCCGGAACAACTCTTTGATCTGTATTTAAAATCAGTAGGTCGTGGTGCCAATTTATTATTGAACGTGCCACCGGATGGGAGGGGATTGATCAATGAGAATGATTCGGCGGCGTTGGTGGGGTTTAAAAAATTGAAGGATGTTGCTTTTGGCAAAAACATTACAAAAGGAGGAAAGGGATATTTTGTATCACTCAGTAATAAGCGTTTTACTAATAAACTTACGGATGGAAATACAAAGACCTTTGAAACGGACTCTTTTTATTACCAGCAATCAATGCTGATCGAATTCCCCAAAGCACGCAAAATAAATTGTATTGTGCTGAGAGAAAATATCCAGAACGGCCAGCATAGCTTATCATTCACTGTATTATTAATGAATACTAAAACTCAATTTTACCAGGAAATAAAAGCAACAACAATTGGGAATAAAAGGATCTTAACATTCCCGGCAGTTGAGGCAGACAATATTGGGCTGATAATAGGACATCAAAAATGGTTCACTCAAATCAGTGAAATGGAAGCTTACCTGATTGATGATAAACTGATAGAAAAATAAGATCACTGTTACCTGTTCAGCACAAATTTCTCCACCCCGATAACCTTGCCATCCTTATTCAATACCGCCAGGTAGGTGCCGCTTGCAAGCCCGGCTACAGAAAGGGAATTGCTGCCGGAAGTAATGTTCATCTCTTTTACTTTTCTGCCACTGGCATCAAATACTGATAAAACAGATGGCAGTACATTGATGGTCAGCTTCAGGTCAGATCCGTTTGTGGGGTTATTGTACAAGGCAAATACTGCATCATCACCGAAATGAGCCGTCCTGATCTCTGAAAGTTGCTGGCGGCTGTCAATATCCACTTCCTTCAGCCGGTAATAGTTTATTCCGCTCTTTGGCGCAAGGTCAAAAAAGTTATAATCAATATGTATGTTGCTGTTGCCCGCAGCTTTTACAGCGCCGATCTTTTCAAATCGTAAACCATCAACGCTTCTTTCAATATCAAAGCGGTCGCTGTTTTGTTCAGTGGCTGTTTGCCAGCTCAGGTGTGCTTTCTTTCCTTCAGCTTTCACATTGAAATAGGTAAGCTTCACCGGCAGCGGAATATCTTTCAGGAACTGGATCACATTGGTGAGCGACCATTTGCCATTGACCTCCCTGGTACGTACAAAAAGATAATGCAATCCATTGGGCAAACTATTTAAGGGAGCGCCAAATGAAAAGTCTGCAACATTGGTTCCCAAGCCCGTACCAAAAGGGATGGCTGTTCCATTACCGAACCCGGGATCGGTATCAAAGAAATATTCTCCTGATTGTACATTATCCTGTGCGATGTCTTTAAAGAATAACCAGCGGTTGGTGAGCGACCATTTTCCGTTAAGATCTTTTGTCCTCAGGAAAATAATATGCAGGCCCTTACTTAATGAACTGATGTCAGTAGGTATGGCCACATTAGCGATGTTTGTACCCGCCGTGACCGGCACATCGGTTGCATTGCCAAAGCCGGGATCAGTATCCACGAAATACTCAGCCTTATTTACATTAGCCGCCGCAAGCTCTTTTACAAAGATCCAGCGGTTGGTAAGGCTCCAGGCCCCTGCATCATCTTTTGAGCGCAGGCAGATCGTATGAAAACCTTTTGACAAAGCCGATATATCAACCGGTATGGCAAGGTTGGCAATATTGTTTCCTGGTGTTATTGTAACATCGGTTGCGTTACCAAAGCCCGGATCGGTATCAATAAAATATTCAAACTTGTTTGTATTGGCTGCTGCATTGTCTTTTACAAACATCCAGCGCCTGGTGAGTGACCAGTT
>DAOQRQ010000158.1:0-6871 GCA_035355815.1 Ferruginibacter sp.
GCGGCGGAGATATTGGTATGAATGTGTGGGTAGAGAATGGCGACTTACTCATCTACGTGGCCCGGAGCGGCAGTTTTAATGAAGACAATGGTTTGATGAAAGCCGGCCGAATACGGGTGAAACTATCTCCCAATCCATTGAACGGGAAAATATTCAAACAGGAACTGCATTTACAGGAAGGATATATAACGGTGGAAGGAGAGCGTGAAGGAATAAAAGCCGCTGTTAAAATATGGGCCGATGTGTTCAGTCCTGTTGTGCATATAGACATAAGCTCCGGAAAAAAGATCAATGCAGAAGCGGCTTACGAAAGCTGGCGTTACCAGGACAGGATCATTAAGGCCAGGGAAAATTTTGCCAACTCGTGGAAATGGGCAGCGCCAAAGAATAATGTGTACAAAAAAGACAGTATCGGTTTTAACGGGAATGAAGTGCTTTTCTATCATCACAACACTGCCGCCACCATTTTTGATGTTACGGTAGCACAACAGGGAATGGATGCAGTAAAAGACCAGTTGTATAACCCGCTTGCAAAACTTGCCTTCGGCGGGTCGTTCAGCGGTAACAACTTTGTGCCTGCCGGAACCTATGAAGGGAATTATGTAAACACCGATTTCAAGGGCTGGAAGATAAAAAGCAAGGCAGCAGCAAAGCAATTCTCCTTGAATTTGTTTTTGCATACTGCACAGGTCAACGATATCGCCACGTGGAAGCATTCATTGGACTCACTGAAGGAGAAAGAATCCGCAGCATCTAAAATCTCATTTACCAGGTCGCAGCAATACTGGCAACAATTCTGGAGCCGGAGTTTTATTGAAATAGATACCGGCAATAAAAATTCAAAAGCCTGGGAAATCGGCAGGAATTTTCAACTGTTCCGTTATATGCTGGCCATTAATGCAAAAGGAAAATGGCCTACAAAATTCAATGGTGGGTTGTTGACCGTTGACCCGGTATTTACAGACACTGCCAATAAATTAACTCCCGATTACCGGAACTGGGGTGGCGGGGTACATACAGCACAAAATCAGCGCCTGGTATATTTCCCCATGATAAAAAATGGTGATTGGGACCTGCTGCAGCCGCAATTGGAATTCTATTTACGCATTCTGAAGAACGCAGAATTACGCAGTAAGGTTTACTGGAACCATGCCGGCGCCTGCTTTACCGAGCAGATGGAAAATTTTGGATTACCAAACTTTGCAGAGTACGGGCAAAAACGCCCTGCCGGTTTCGACAAAGGAGTGGAATACAATGCCTGGCTGGAATACGAATGGGATACGGTACTGGAATTTTGTTTGATGATGCTGAATGAATATGAGTACACGGACAAAGATATCAGCGACCGGGTTCCTTTCATTGAAAGCTGCCTGCAGTTTTTTGATGAGCATTATCAATACCTGGCCAGGCAGCGGGGTAATAAGGCATTGGATGGGAATGGGAAATTGGTATTGTATCCCGGCTCGGGTGCAGAAACCTTTAAGATGGCGTATAATTCCACCTCTACCATTGCCGCATTGCAGACTGTTACAAAATACCTGCTTGCTTTACCATCGTCATATCTAAATACAGAAAGAAAAAAATACTGGCAGGGATTTCTTAATAAAATTCCGGACCTGAACTACACGAATTTCAACGGGTACCCAACCATTGCCCCGGCAAAAAACTGGGAACGCATTAATAATATAGAGTCGCCGCAACTGTACCCGGTATTTCCCTGGGGTATGTATGGAATTGGTAAACCCGGACTGGACACCGCCCTGAATACATATAAGTACGACAGCAACGTGGTGAAATTTAAAAGTCATATTGGATGGAAGCAGGATAATATCTGGGCGGCAAGGTTAGGGTTAACAGACGAAGCCTGGAAACTCACTTCATTGAAACTGCAGAATTCAGAAAGAAGATTTCCCGCATTCTGGGGGCCGGGGTTTGACTGGGTGCCCGACCATAACTGGGGTGGCAGCGGTATGATCGGCCTGCAGGAAATGTTGTTGCAAACCGATGGGAAAAAGATATTCCTCTTCCCGGCGTGGCCAAAAGAAACAGATGTACACTTTAAATTACATGCGCCGTATAACACTACCGTGGAAGCGGAGATCAAAAAGGGGAAACTGGTAATGCTGAACGTAGTGCCGGAAAACCGGAAAACAGATATTGTGTTGCCCTGGTAGCAGTATATAGATTAAATTTAAGAATCAACTTCAATAGGGTGAAGTATATTACCTGATAATAAATGACCATCATTACAAACAACTGAAAATTTGCTTATGAAGAGTTTAACATCCTTAGACATCCTGATCTTTGTTATTTATTTTGTACTGGTAGCCGGCTACGGATACTGGGTATATCATAGAAAAAAGAAAGCATCCATCACCGCTTCGCACGATTTCTTCCTGGCAGAAGGATCCCTCACCTGGTGGGCCATTGGTGCATCACTTATTGCATCCAATATTTCTGCCGAGCAGTTCATCGGTATGAGCGGCGAAGGTTTCTTCGTAGGTATTTCTGTTGCAGCTTATGAATGGATCGCTGCCATAGCACTTATCATTATCGCCATCTGGTTCATTCCCATCTATCTCAAGAATAAGATATATACCATGCCGCAGTTTTTAAAAACACGGTATAATGAAACGGTGGCGCTCATCATGGCCATCTTCTGGTTATTCCTGTACATCTTTGTAAACTTTACTTCTATACTTTACCTGGGTTCGGTAGCCATCAATGAATTACTGGGTGGTGGTCACCTGCACCTTGTGATGATCGTATTAATGGCCATGGCATTACTGATCACACTGGGTGGTATGAAAGTGATCGGCTATACCGATGTGGTGCAGGTGGCGGTATTGATCATTGGAGGCCTGGCCACCATTTACCTGGCACTGCAGATCGTAGATGAAAGAGTGAATGGTGTAGCCAACGGAAGCATTGTTGCCGGTTTCAAAACATTACTTGGCCAGGCGCCCGAACATTTTCATATGATATTGCCGAAGCCGGAAGTGACCACCGCCACCATTGATATGCCGCAGAATCTCGACATTCAGAAATACGTGGTGCTGCCCGGCATTGCCATGTATTTTGCCGGCCAGTGGATAGTGAACCTCAACTACTGGGGATGCAATCAATACATTACACAAAGGGCCCTGGGGGCAAACCTCGAAACGGCCCGTACCGGTATCTTGTTTGCCGGGTTCATGAAACTGCTGATGCCGGTTATTGTAATGCTGCCCGGTATTGCAGCCTATGTATTATATAAGAACCACCAGTTACCCGGATTTGAAGGAGGAAAGGACGGGGCTTATTCTGCTATCCTTGCTTTTTTACCCGCCGGGCTCAAAGGGCTTGCCATTGCTGCACTTACCGCCGCCATTGTTGCATCACTGGCAGGTAAGGCCAACAGCATTTCCACCATATTCACGCTGGATATTTATAAAAAATACATCAACAAAGACTCTGATGAAAATAAAATGGTATGGACAGGCCGTATGACCGTTTTTATTTCCATGCTCATTGCCATTTTATTTACCTGGAAAGATATACTGGGTATCGGTGGCGAAGGCGGATTCACCTTTATACAGAAATACACCGGGTTTATCAGTCCGGGCGTGTTTGCCATGTTCATCCTCGGTTTTTTCTGGAAACGTACCACCGGTACTGCCGCATTGGTAGGGTTGATACTTGGTTTCCTGCTTGCCATCTTCTTTAACAACTATGCCGTTGATATATTCGGAAAAGAAACCTGGCTGTACACGGCATACGAATACCAGAAGATGGAAAAAGGAGTGCTTAAAACCATTGTTGAAATTCCATTCCTTATCAACATGGGCTGGTCGTTCTTTATCACCGTTGCCACCATGGTTGCCATCAGCCTGGCCGGACCTAAAGTGAATCCAAAGGCATTTGAGGTAGACAGCAGCATGTTTAAGTTAAGGCCAACAACCATTGCGCTGATCGTTGCCACCTTACTGATACTGACATTGATCTATGTACGGTTCTGGTAAAACGGTTATTGACGGAATAAAAACAGAATTGATATTTAAATAAAGATGAACACACTTATTTGCACAGAACCGGGGCTATTGCAATATGCTGAAACAGCTGCACCTGTATATTCAGCAGGCAATACCATCCTGCGTATCAGGCGCATAGGTTTATGCGGCACCGATCTTCATGCCTTTGAAGGAACGCAACCTTATTTCAGTTATCCACGGATACTGGGGCATGAGCTTGCTGCAGAGATCGTAGAAACCGACAATGCAAGTTTTGCTGCAGGAGAAACAGTAACCTTCATTCCTTATTTTAACTGCGGCACCTGTATTGCCTGCAGAAACGGGAAGCCGAACTGTTGCACGGCCATGCAGGTTTGTGGCGTGCATGTAAACGGCGGCATGGCAGAGTATTTATCCGTGCCATCACGTTCTTTGGTAAAAAGCCAGGGATTGAACGAAGAAGAACTTGCTTTAACCGAGCCATTGGCCATTGCAGCACACGCAGTAAGAAGGGCGGGTATCAGCAAAGATGAATTTGTACTGGTGGTCGGCGCCGGCCCCATCGGCCTGGGTATAATTGAGTTTGCCAGGCTTGCCGGCGCACATGTTATTGTGGTGGATGTAAATGAAGTAAGATTGAATTTCTGCAGCGATGTTTTGAATGTAAGGCATGCTGTGAATGCAATAACCGGTAATGTAACGGAACAACTGTTGCAGATCACCAATGGCGATATGCCGACAGCTGTAATTGATGCCACGGGAAATTTAAAGGCGATCAACAACGCATTTCAATACATGGCCCATGGTGCAAGATATGTGCTGGTAGGTTTGCAGAAAGAAGAGATATCTTTCAGTCACCCCGAGTTTCACAAACGGGAAGCCACTTTGATGAGCAGCCGCAATGCTACCAGGGATGATTTTGAGTATGTGATCAGCAATATAAAGAACGGAGATGTAGGCCCGTTGAAATTTATTACGCACCGGGTTACATTTAAGGGGTTGGCTGCTGAATTTCCATCGTATCTTAATCCGGCAACCGGCGTAATAAAAGCCATGGTTGAAATGAAATAAGGATCTTCGGTTGATAAAAAACCGTGTTGCATTTATAAAACTAAAACCGATAAAATGGACCTGGGATTAAAAGACAAACTGATCATGGTAACAGGCGGTGCAAAAGGAATTGGCGAGGGGATCGCTAAAATACTGGCTGCTGAAGGCGCTGTTGCAGTAATTGTTGGCAGAAGTGAAGGAGACAACTTAAAAACGGTTGCGGAAATTGAAGCCGGCAATGGCAGGGCCTGGCAGGTGGTAGCAGAATTATCGGTTCCTGCCGAATGCGAAAAGGCTGTAAGAACAGTGGTGGATAAATTCGGAAGGATTGATGGGCTGGTAAATAATGCAGGTGTAAACGATGGGGTAGGGCTGGAGAGCGGTAACTACGAAAAATTCATGGCATCGCTGCACAAGAACCTGGTGCATTATTACCTGCTGGCTCATTATGCATTGCCATATTTAAAAGAAAGCAAAGGAAGTATTGTAAACATCAGCTCCAAAACTGCGGAAACCGGCCAGGGTAATACTTCTGCTTATGCTGCGGCCAATGGCGGACGCAATGCACTCACCCGGGAGTGGGCTGTGGAATTGCTGAAATACGGCATTCGGGTTAATGCAATAATTGTGGCCGAATGTTTTACACCGCTGTACCAGACATGGATAAAAACATTTGATGATCCCCAAAAGAAACTGGATGAGATAACGGCTAAGATCCCCCTGGGCAACCGGATGACAACGGCTGAAGAGATCGCCAATGCAGTGGCATTTTTATTATCTGAAAGATCGAGCCATACAACCGGCCAGTTGATCCATGTTGATGGAGGATATGTACATTTAGACAGGGCGCTTCTTTAACAGACCTGGAATTTGTATCCAGTTGGAATCCATCAAATGGTTCTTCGCCGTCCCGTGTATTTTCCACCCGGTTCACCCAGGTGTTTACGATATTAATAATCCCTTCATGCCGAAAATCATTACCATCACGTTTAGTCCCTGTATCGACAAAAGTACATCGGTACCTTCCTTAGTTCCGGAAAAGAAATTGAAATGTGCCATCCCTAAACTGGAGCCCGGCGGTGGCGGCATCAATGTAGCCAGGGCAATTAAAAAACTTGGCGGAGAAGCTGTTGCCATTTTTCCTTCGGGAGGCTATACCGGAAAATTCTTTAACCACCTGCTGGAAATGGAAGATATCCCTTCCGTAATTATTGAGACCAAAAATGAGACAAGAGAAAATATCATTGTGCTGGATGAAGCCAGGAATGATCAGTATCGTTTTGGTATGCCTGGTACCCGCTTGAGCGACCCCGAGTGGAAACAATGCCTGGAAGCGGTGGAAGGGGCGGGTTCAGTGGAGTTTATTATTGCAAGCGGTAGTTTGCCGCCTGGGGTTCCGCTGAATATCTATGCGCAGCTGGCCAGGATCGCTAAAGGAAAAAAAGCGAAGTTGATCGTGGATACTTCGGGAGAACCATTAAAGCATGCAGTTGAAGAAGGAGTTTACCTGCTCAAACCAAACCTGGGTGAATTGAGTTCTTTACTGAATAAAAAAGAATTAAAGCCGGATGAAATTAAAAACAGGGCCAGAGAAATTATAGCAAGGGGAAAATGTGAAGTGATGGTAATATCAATGGGAGCGGCCGGCGCAATGCTGGTTACCAATAATATGGCTGAACTGATCGCCCCGCCGCCCGTGACCAGGAAAAGCACCGTTGGAGCCGGAGATAGTATGGTTGGAGGGATCATTTATTATTTGGAGAAAGGGAGAGGTATTTTTGATGCAGTGAAATACGGAGTTGCCTGCGGTACAGCAGCAACAATGAATCCCG
>DAOQRQ010000159.1:0-6825 GCA_035355815.1 Ferruginibacter sp.
ACAGCATACAAACCTGCGGCACCTGCGGTGGCAGCGGGCAGGTGCGAAGAGTACAGAATACATTCTTAGGGCAGATGCAGACCGTAACCACCTGCCCTACCTGTAATGGCGAAGGAAGTACGGTTACTCATAAATGCACGGCCTGCAAAGGAGACGGCAGGGTATATGGTGAAGAGACGGTGACCATTGATATCCCCGCAGGCGTTCAGGAAGGCATGCAACTGAGTTTAAGCGGCCGGGGAAATGCCGGAGAGAGAGGCGGCGCTTCCGGCGACCTGATCGTATTAATAGAAGAAGAAGCACATCCGCAATTACACCGTGACGGGCTGAACGTAGCTTATGACCTGTACATCTCTATTCCCGATGCCGTATTTGGCACCCAGGTAGAAGTACCCACCATTGACGGAAGGGCCAAGATAAAGATACCACCTGGTACACAAAGCGGAAAGATCTTCCGGCTGAAAGGAAAGGGATTTCCCAATGTGAACAGTTATGAAAAAGGCGACCAGCTGATACAGGTGAATGTATGGACGCCGCAACATGTATCGGACGAAGAAAAGAAAGTGCTGGAGAAAATGCAGCAGTCTGAAAATTTTAAACCCAGGCCGGAGAAGAATGATAAATCCTTCTTTGATAAAGTAAGGGAAATGTTCTCTTAATCTGCTTTCCCTTTTTTCTTTTTCTTTTTGGAATAGATGGCTTCAGCCTTATCAACCAGTTGCAGGAATTCTGCCTGCAGGAAAACGTTGGGGTTATACGATTCCGATGCAATGGTTTTTATATCCATCCAATCCGCATTCTTAATATACTTTGATTGTTTCACCTTCAGCCCGAACATAGCCACAGCGGTTGCAAACTGAAGTTCTTTATCGATATTCTTAAACTCTAAAAAATTGGCAGGGCAATCTCTTATAAAACGCAGGTGGGTGGTATCGTTGCAAAGACTATAGCGCATATCTACAGTTGCTATTTTATCCTTTACAAACGTAACTTCCTTAAAAAGCTGGTCGGATGCAGGCACAATTTCAAAATAAGCCAGCACGCTGTTACCGCTTCCCACTTCTCCTCCTTCCAGGTCGATGCTGCTGTCGGATACCGCATCCCGGCGGTTGTCAAAACCGATCAGGCGATACTCTTTAACCAGGTTGGAGTTGAACTGAATATTTAAAAATACGTCATCAGCCACCGCATAAAAGGTTTGTGTAAGTTCTTTTACCAAAACTTTTTCCGCTTCCTTCAGGTCATCAATATAAGCATAGTTACCATTGCCCCTTTTTGCAAGGGTTTCCAATTTCGAATCCTTGAAATTTCCCATACCTACACCCAGGCAGGTAAGATAGACACCGCTTTGTCTTTCTTTGGTGATCAGTTCATCCAGTTCTTTTTCAGTGGCAGCTCCTACATTAAAGTCACCGTCGGTTGCCAGGATAACCCGGTTGATACCTCCTTTAATAAAGGTACTGTTGGCCAATGTATAGGCAGCCATAATAGCCGACTGGCCGGGCGTATCTCCCATGGCCGTCAACTCTTCAATCGACTTGATTATTTTTTCTTTATCTGACCCACTTGTTGGTTGCAGCCAGATACCTACCGTTCCGCCGTAAGTAACAATGGAAACCGTGTCTATCGGCCGCAGGTTTTTTACAAATAACTGAAAGGCCGCTTTAAGCAATGGAAGTTTGTTTGGCATATCCATACTACCCGAAGCATCGATCAGGAAGACAAAGTTGCTGGGGGGTATTCTGCTAAGGTCAAGCTTGCGGGCGTTAACATCCAGCACAAGCAGTAACTTTTCTGCATCCCAGGGGCAGGAAGTGAGTTGCGATTCCAGGCGAAAGAGATCATTCTTTTCGGGTTCCCGGTAATGCAGGTTGAAGTAGTTCACCATTTCTTCCATCCGCACGGCATCGGGCGGAACAGTACTGTTCATATTGATGAACCGTCGTACATTACTGTAGGATGCTTTATTTACATTTAACGAAAAACCGGTATTTGGATATTTCACTGCATTCACATACTCGTTCTCCACCAATTGAAAATACGTCTCGTTATCAATGTACCATTTAACCCGGGATGTGTGATTCAGATTTTTTGTAACCGAGATCAACTTGGGCCGGTTGCGGTTCACATTCGAAGGCAATACTTTCAGCATGATGTTCTGCCACAGGTCGCTGTTCACTTTTACCGATTTGGATTCATATCCTTCCAGCGTTAGTGTAAGAGAATCGTAGAGTTTATTGGTGGTAATGCCAAAACCACCGCTTGTGCCACTGAAAAAAAGCTGGTTCTTTGAATGAAGGAGAATCTTTACCCCCTGCAGCGGCTGGCTCTTTTCATCGGTGATCTCGCCGCGTAAATAATACTGGGCCTTTGCAGCAAATGCAAGTAACAGCAAGGGGATATAGGCAAACAGCTTTTTCAATATAGCAGGCTATTTATAAAAAATCGTTGGTCCCTTCCAAGACGTTATTTCCACCAATAATGTTGCCCCGTCAGTCGCCAACCAACTGGTAAATTTCTTTCAGGTTACGGCCGTGTCCGTCATAATCCAGTCCATACCCCAGTAAAAATTTATTCGGAACATTAAACCCAAGATAATCAATAGTAAGCGGAAAATTCAATGCTTCCGGTTTGTGCAGCAATGCAGCGATCTTTAAACTGGCCGGTTGCTGGTTGGTAAGCTGTGGTAAAAATTCATACAGTGTTTTACCGGTATCCACAATATCCTCAACAATGATCACATGCCTTCCCTTCAGCGATTCATCCAAACCAATGGATGTAACTACATTGCCGGTGGATTTGGTGCCTTTGTAAGAAGCCAGTTTAATAAAACATATCTCCGCATCAACGGTAAGTTCTTTAAAAAGATCGGAGGCAAACATAAAGGAGCCATTGAGTATGGCAATGAACAACGGGTTCTTGCCGGCATATTCTGCATTGATCTGTACACCCAAACGGGCTACCTGTTCCTGTATCTGTTCAGCCTTTATGTATGGCTGAAATTTTTTGTCCAATACCTGGATCACCATGAGGGTTAAAGTTTAGTGCCTGCCTGCAGGCTATGATGAATTACTTCGATACGATTATTTCCTGCCCGATCTTCAGATCATTGCTCTCTAAATTATTCCACTCCTTCAGTTGCTGCACGGTAACATTATATTTGCGGGCAATGGCATACAATCCTTCTTTGGGTTCAACCGTATGTGTTTTTACTTTCTGATCACGGGCAACCACTCCTTTAGCACCTGGCTGAAGAAGCAGCCTGGTTCCGGCCGGCATTACTTCTATGCCCTGCAGATCGTTATACATACGCAGGTATTGAAGCTGTATCCCGTTCTTTTGTGCCACATCATGCACCCTTTCGCCGGGCTCTACAATATAATATTCTTTCTCACCGGTCTTTGCTTTTTTTTGCAGGAAAACATACTGATCTTTCTTCAGTATTCCTTCTTCGGTAAAGTCATTAAACTCCATCAGCTTATTCAGGTTGATATTATGTTTTGTGGCCAGGGCCAGTAAAGAGGTCCCTTTGTTCACAAAAACACATTTGATCTTGTTGATGGTAATGATCCTGCCCGGCTCCCCGGTAATGGCAGCGGCTTCGGTTGTTACAACGGCCTTTTCATCTTTCAGTTCCGGCGAAGTTGCTGCACTGCCTTTTTCATCCGTTGCTTTTGAGATATCGGATGCCGGAATTTCATTCATGGCCAGCAGGGTATATTGCTGCAGGTTGTATTGCTCAATGTATTTTATAAGCAATTCCGGGTATCTTGGGTTGGTGGCGTAGCCGGCTCTTTTCAATCCTTTCGCCCAGCCCTTGTAATCATCCGCATCCAGGTCGAATAAAGAAGCATACCGCTTATTGTTGCGTAAAAAATCACTGTGATCCCGGTAACTTTCAGCTGCATTGGTATAAGCCCGGAAGCATTCTCCTTCAGCATCATCGTCGTGATTCACACTTTCTCCAGCCCAGGTGCTTTTACATTTTATGCCAAAATGATTGTTTGACTTTTTTACCAGTTCGCCGTTGCCGTTCTCCGATTCCAGGATGCCTTGCGCCAGGGTGATGGCAGCCGGAACACCCGACCGTTTCATCTCACTCATGGCAATATCCTTGAACTGGTTCACGTACTCGTCAATAGATATCCGTTGCGCTGAGGCAATGCCCGAAATGAGGGAAAAGAAGACCGCTATAATAAATTTATTCATGTTGTTATTGCTTTTGCAGCAGTAAGAGGCCATCCCTTACCGTTAACATAACCTGCTGCACCCGGTTGTCGTTTTTTATATGTGCATTGAATGCGGCGATGGCTTTTGCATTTTTCCCTTTCACTTCTTCTTCCAGCACTTCGCCGTGAAAGAGCACATTATCTGCCAGGATCCAGCCATCTTTTTTTAACCGCGGCAAAGTTAATTCGTAATAATTAATATAGTTCACTTTATCGGCATCAATAAACACCAGGTCCCAGGTTTCGGTAAGCGTTGGAATGATCTGCAATGCATCTCCAAGGTGCTGGGTTATCTTATCCATTGCCCCGGCCTTTTTAAAATACCCGCTGGCTGTTTGTGCATCTTCTTCCCTCAGTTCGATCGTATGCAGCATTCCTCCCGGCTGCAAACCCTTTGCCAAACACAGTGCGCTGAAGCCGGTAAATGTTCCTATCTCCAGGATCTTTTCCGGCTTTATCATCCGGCTGATCATTTCCAGTACTTTTCCCTGCACATGCCCGCTTAACATTTGTGCATGCGGATGATTGGCCAGTGTATGCTCTTCAATTTCCTGTAACAGCTCATCCAGTTGGGTGCTGTATTGCTTTGCATATTCCTCCGCCTTATTATTGATCAGTTCCATTAAACTGTTCCTTGTTTTGATTCTAAAAAACACATGCCACCCTGCACTTTTAAAAGCGGAGAATGGCACTTACTAACGTATGCTAAGTTACAGAGAAATACTGGCTTTGTCAGTGGCTTTTTTGGAAATGAAGAACAACCCCAGGAAGGTGAATATCCCGTTTATCAGTATCAACTCATTCCCGACCTTATAGCCATTGAATATGTTTTCTGATATCGATCTCAGGCCCAGGGAAACATGCAGTTTCTTTTCGTACCACTCGGGGCTGCTCAGCATATCCAGTCCCAAGGCCAGCAACGGAGCAATGATACAAACCGTCCAGATCAGTTTGTCGTTCAATTGGCGTTTTGTTAGTATGCCGAAAGAGAAAAGACCCAGCAGCGGTCCGTAGGTAATGCCGGCAAATTTTAAAATAAAGTCGATGATCAGTTTATCATTGACGGCTTTAAAGATCAGCACCATCAGGAAGAACACGATGGCAAACGTGAAATGCACTTTCAGCCTTGTCCGTTTCTTTTCTTTTTCAGTTCCTGGTTTTTTATTGATCCCCAGTATGTCGATGCAAAAACAGGAAGTGAGAGAAGTGATGGCGCCATCCACACTTGGGAAAAGCGCCGATATGAGGGCAATGATGAAAATGATGCCGATCGATCCGCTGAATGCATCGCTTAAGGCAATGGTTGGGAAGAGATCATCGGGAGCCACTTTAATATTATTTGCCCCGGCATACAGGTAAAGAATGCCGCCTAAGAACAGGAACAAAAAATTCACCAGCATAAGTACCGCTGTGAACGACATGATATTTTTCTGCGAGTCTTTGATATTTTTCACACTGATGTTCTTCTGCATCATCTCCTGGTCCAGGCCCGTCATGGCAATGGCAATGAACATACCCCCTATTATGTGTTTCAGAAAGAAAGAGCCGGCTTTAATATCGGTATTGAATATTTTGGTATAGCCTTTCTCATTCAGGAGCGATAAAGTGCTTCCAAAATCCAGTCCCATGGCCCGGATGATTACAATGATGCAAACCACGAGGCCAAGCAGCATACCCGTTGTTTGAAGGGTATCGGTATAAATGATCGTTTTTACACCGCCTTCGAACGTGTACAAAAGGATGAGCACTAAGATCACCAGGGCGGTTATTTCAAAAGGGATCTTCAGTTTATCGAAAATAAAAAGCTGGAGAATGCTGATCACAAGGTACAGGCGTGCCGTGGCGCCCACTACCCGGGAGAGTATGAAAAAAAAAGCGCCCGCCTTATGGGCATTGATGCCAAATCTTTTTTCCAGGTAAGTGTAAATAGACGTAAGGTTCATCCGGTAGTACAGCGGGATGAGCACAAAAGCGATGACCATATAACCTATCAGGTAACCCAATACGATCTGGAAGTAATAAAAATTTCCGCTTCCCACGCCACCGGGCACACTTACAAATGTTACCCCGCTGAGCGATGTGCCGATCATGCCAAATGCCACCAGCATCCAGTTGCTGTTGCGGTTGCCTATAAAAAAAGATTCGTTGTTTGAATTGCGGGAAGTGAAATAAGCAACCCCCAGTAACAGGGCAAAATAACCTAGCACAAAGGAGAACAACAGGATGGGTGACATATACAACCGTTTACGTAAAAATAAAATTCAATTTAGATAAAATATCGTGTCTTTGCGGGAAATAAACAATAAAGTTTTATGCAGATAAAAGCGCTGGCTGTTTTTTGTGGTTCTAAATCCGGCAATAATCCCTTGTTTGAAAAACAGGCCAAAGAACTTGGCTATTTGCTGGCCGAAAAAAACATCACCCTTATTTATGGCGGAGGCAATGCAGGCATCATGGGGATCATCTCCAATGCCACGCTCGAAAAAGGAGGCAAGGTAACCGGCATCATACCATCCATATTAAAAGACAGGGAAGTTCATCACGAAGGGATCACCGAACTGATCATTGTGGATAATATGCACACCCGTAAAAAAAT
>DAOQRQ010000160.1:0-6802 GCA_035355815.1 Ferruginibacter sp.
GTATACAGCCTTCGTTCAGCTATTTTAAAACGTATCAATCGAGGAAGAACCTAAGTATCTATACCGACATCAGTTATGGTATCCGCAACAAAGACATCAACGGCGAAATAGACCTGAACAGGATGTACAATCCGTTCAACCGGGGTTCCTATTCAGTTCGCCTGGTAAAAGATTTTGAATATATCTTCAGCGGCGATGCCTGGATCAATATGCTCAAGCGAAGTAATATCTACCTGAAACAATCAATTGGCTTCGGTCATAGTCTCGAATTACGGAACGGCTTATTCTTTTATTCGGATGTGGACATGGCCTTCCGGCGTTCGGTAAATGATTATAAGACCAACGACAGGGTAGACAGCCTCTTCGGCGATATACTGGATAATAACCAGGCCCTGGCCTTTAATTCGTACAATGCTTTTTACGGCACCCTGCGGCTGGAATATACTCCCCGCCAGCGTTACATACGGGAACCAAAAGAAAAAATAATTCTCGGCTCTGCCTGGCCAACGGTATATGTTCTTTGGAAAAAAGGCATTCCCGGCATATTCAACAGCACCGTTAATTTCGATTACCTGGAGTTTGGTGTGAAACAATCGTTTAAACTCGGGCTGCTGGGAACTTCATCGTATACGTTACGAACGGGTTCCTTCATTAATCGAAACGATCTACGGCTGGTTGATTATAAATACCAGCGCCGCGGCGACCCCATCTTATTTTCAAATCCGAATGAAGCATTTCAGTCACTTGATTCCACCTTCCCTGTTTTCAAACGTTTTTATGAAGGGCATTACCTGCATGAGTTTAACGGCGCTTTCATCAACCGGATCCCATTCCTGAAAAAGCTGGGCCTCCGGGAAATTGCGGGTGGCGGTATTTTATTTGCACCGGAAAGAAATAACCTGCGCTATGCAGAGCTGTTTGCCGGTATTGAAAGGGTATTCAAATACCCGTTCAATCAACTGGGCAAATTTAAAGTGGGCGTATATGTTGTGGGTTCAACCGCAAATCAATTCCGTAACCCGGTGCAGTTTAAGATCGGTATCACTACCTGGGACAAGCGGTTGGGAAAATGGCTTTAGTATATTATTTTACCGCTCCCTGCTTTTCTATGATAAACTGCATGATGCTTTCCAGTTCCACCCCAGCCCGTTGCATGGCATCCATGATCTCATCCCGGTTCACATTAGCGGCAAAGGCTTTTTCTTTAAAACGTTTTTTAATGCCCTTCAGTTCCATGCCGGCATACCCTTCGGGCCGCATTAAACTGTAAGCATGTGTGAGGCCGCTTAATTCGTCAAATGCATAAAGCATTTTGTCCATCCTTGTTTCGGGTTCTACACCAAAATGATCGGGGCCATGGCTGGCAATGGCCCGGATAATTTCCGGATCGGTATTTCTTGCTTCCAGTTCTTCAATGATCTTTTTACAATGCTGGTCGGGCCATTGATCCCAGTCGGCATCGTGCAGCAGGCCTGCCATTTCCCAACGCCATTGATCAGCCTCATTCAATCCTTCTTTTTCAGCCGCCCAGCATTTCATTAAATAAGCCACCTGTTTCATATGCAGCTGCAGCCGTTCGTTCTTTACCCAGTCGGCTAGTAACCGGTACGCTTCTTCCCGGCTTAATACATTACCGGCATTGGCAGGGTTTCCAAAAACAGAACGGTTTAATAATAATGACATGTTGGTAGTTTATGAATATGTGTCAGCGAAAATAAAAATTATCTGCTAACTTCAGCCGCATATTCAAATCACCGCCGTTGAACAGTCTTCCATCAGCACTAATCCATTCACTGCAAAATCTGAAAGGCTTTAATGAAGAAGCTTTTAAAGCCGTGCACGAACAGGGTGGGCAGATCACTTCAGTAAGACTGAATCCAAACAAATCCTGGATCCCGGATCCCGGATCCCGGATGGGAGAAACAGTTCCATGGAGTTCAAACGGATTCTATTTAACCGAGCGTCCTTCCTTCACACTCGATCCGCTCTTTCATGCAGGCGCCTATTACGTGCAGGAGGCCAGCAGCATGTTTCTGGAAGAGGCGTTAAAGCAATCTGTTGACTTATCGCAATGCATAAAAGTATTGGACCTCTGTGCAGCGCCGGGAGGAAAGTCAACTTTGATACAGTCTGTTATTTCAAAAGAGAGTTTATTGGTAAGTAATGAAGTGATAAAGACCCGGGTGAACATTCTTTCTGAGAACATGACCAAGTGGGGCGCTGCCAATGTAGTTGTAACCAACAACGATCCTAAAGATTTTCAGCGGCTGGATAATTACTTTGACGTGATCGTGGTGGATGCTCCCTGCAGCGGCAGTGGCTTATTCCGAAAAGACCCGGTAGCCATATCAGAATGGAGTGAGAACAATGTACAACTCTGTGCCCAGCGGCAGCAGCGCATACTGGCCGATGTAGTACCGGCATTAAAAGAAGGCGGAATCCTTATCTACTCCACCTGTTCTTATTCGCAGCCCGAAGATGAAGAGATAGCCGACTGGCTCACCGGGGAGCTGAAAATGGAAAGTGTAAAGATGAAAATTGTGGACGACTGGGGAATTATTGAAACGGTTTCTGCAAAATATAATGCACCCGGATACCGTTTCTATCCTGATAAACTGAAGGGAGAGGGTTTTTTTATTGCGGTGTTTAAAAAAGGCCTGGCAGGTGAAGGGGTAAATAAAAGTCTTCCGGCCCTGCTCAGGAGCCCTTCTTCGCTGAGGACAAAAAAGGAGACGGCAACGGTTACTGCAAAGGAACTATCTGTTTTAAGATCTTTTATTGATCCGGTGGATGACCTTGTTTTCATAAGACAGCAGGATGATATACTGGCGATACCTGCAAACATGGCTGATGACCTTGCCTTGATACGGTCTGCACTATATATAAAGAAAGCAGGCATAAAAATGGGTAATATCATCCGCGATGAACTGGTGCCGGTGCATGAACTGGCTGTAAGTGATCGTATCAGTCATTCGGTTATTCGTTTTGAAGTGGATAAAGAAACAGCGCTGCAATACCTGCGGCGTGAAGAGATAAAGATCGGTACCGGTTACAAGGGCTGGGCATTGATAACGTTTCAGCAGTTGCCGCTTGGGTGGATCAAGTTGCTGGGAAACCGGATCAATAATTATTACCCGGCTGCATGGCGTATTCTTAACAAGTAGCTGCTAACATTAACCAACTAATTTTTGCATATTTGCACTTACAACTCCTTTGAAAGATGAAAAAAATTTTGTTCGTACTTTTTTTGATGCCCTTGTTCACTGTTGCACAAAAGAATAAGGAAATAAAACCGGTTAAGATGCACACGGTAGGCGCTAAGGAAAGCCTCAGCAGCATCGGCCGCATGTATGAAGTGAATGGCAGGGTGCTTGCCAATTATAACAATATCGAATACGAAAAAGGCATCAATATAGGCCAGGTATTAAAGATCCCGCCAAAAGGAACCACTCTCGACCAGGTACCAACTCCCCCTAAATCGGTAACAGAAACCGTAAAGAAGGAGGAAATAAAAACGCCAGCTGCGGTAGTTGCGAAAGAAACAAAACCTGTTGAAAAAGCAGCAGTAAAGGATGAACCGGGTACACCCGTTTATCATAAGGTAGGTAAGAAAGAAACTTTATATCGCATCACTACCTTATACCCGGGGATCACGGTGGAAGACCTGAAGAAATGGAACAACCTTACCGGTGATGGCGTAACCGAAGGAGCCGACCTGGTTGTTGGGTATAAAAAAACAGCAACTGAAACAAAAAAAATGCCTGTTGAAAAAACAGAAAAACCCGTGGTTATCGAAACGGTAAAAAAAGAGCCGGAGAAAAAAACAAAAGAGCCTGAAAAAACAGAACCACCCAAGGCAGACGGTTCCGGTAAGAACATCAAGGGTGGTGCTTTTAAGTCTTTATACGAATCGCAGAATGGGAATGGTAACGCAGTAAATGAAGACGGTTCATTGGGTGTATTTAAAAGTACCAGCGGCTGGAACGATGGAAAGTATTATTGCCTGTATAACAATGCCGTTCCCGGAACGATCATCAAAGTGAGTACACCAGCCGGTAAGTTTGTATATGCAAAAGTGCTGGACCTGGTACCCGATCTGAAACAGAACAATGGCCTGCTCATTCTTATCAGCAATGCAGCGGCAGATGAACTGGGGCTTGGAGAAAATAACAGCAACTGCAGTATCAGTTATTCAAAATAAATACTGTTAAATGGTGTAACTGATGGCTGCATAATATTTCAGTCCGTACGCTTCAATGGCGCTTGCCTTATCTGTACCGTTGATTATCCTCCGGGCATTATACCAGTCTTCTTTTGTGGGATTAAAATAGTCGCTTAATTTTTTCCCCGTGAACCAACCCTCGGCCATGCCCAGGAACATGATCTTTGTGGCATTCGCCAGTTCCATTACTTTTTCAGGATGCTTAATAAAGTCGGCCTTTAATTTTTTACCGGCCTTATCATAATTCTCATACCAGGTAAGCTGCACAAAGCCGCGGCCATAAAAAATATTTGTAGTATCGGTATAAGCTGCGCCGCTCATCTTTAACCGCCTGCCGTATTTTTTTCCCTTCCCTTTTCCGTATTCTTCAATGGGCTGCATGGTAGTATCGGTCTCGTGGTGTGTGGTGGCAAACATATATGCCAGCCAGCGGTCATCTTTTTTACTGTTGCCGGCTTCCCATTCATTTAAGATAGCTTCAAGCCCTTTAACCTGGCTCAGGGTTAGCTTTCCGTTAAAGAGAGAGATTCGTACCTGGTCGAAGAAGAATTTGCGATTGATCATGCATCCTTTTTTAGGGTAAATAAATATTTAAGCAGGCCTGGTTGAAAGCATATAGTCCACCACCGCTCTTATTCCTTTTGCAGCATCAGTATAGGCTGCGTCGGTATCACTGAAACTGCTGATGGGTTTTGCGCCGGTGGGCAGTGCCTGCAGTTTTGCATAAGGCATATCACTCCATTCGCAGGTACGTAAAATAACGGGAATCACCCTGGCCTCGTTTCTTTCGTGCCGATCCAGCGCTACTTTTAATTCTTTATCCCAAATGTATTGGGAGTTATTAAAATCAACACTGATAAGCAGCAGGATGATATCTGCCGTAGCCAGTGCATGGGCAATGCTTTCATCCCAAACATCGCCGGCCATTATTTTCCTGTCTTGCCACACATCAATCTTATCGCTTCGTTTGAGCATAATGAGGTTCTTATCCAGTTGAGCCTTCATGGCTTCGTCTTCGTGGGAGTAAGAAAGAAATATCTTTAACCGTGCAGCCATATTCCTTTTTTATGATTTTAACTGGGCCTTGATGTTTTCCTTTGTCACTTGTTTGTAGTCTGGTGATCCGATCCATATTTCAATACTCTGACTTTTTCCTGGCTTTGAATCGTGACTTATTTTAATGGCGTCGGGATCGATGGACAGATTCTTTGCCATTACTTTTTTAAGCCACTCTTCCTGTTTGGGATCTTCGTAATTGAAACACTTGATCAGGTAAGCATAGGGTCTTTTAACAAGTTCCGGGGGCAACACCAGGTATTCGGTTTTATTTTTCAGGATATTCAACAGGTTGTTCACCTTGTCCTGGTCGCTGTTGTTATTATACTGTATGAACAAACTGGGTTTCTCTTTCTGAAATTCTTTTTTTATCTGTTCGAACCTGACATTTAACTGTTTTACTGATTTGGCTATTTCTGCATTTTTCTCGGTTCCGGCTGCAGGGCTGTTTTCCATCTTTGCAATAGAAGAGATTGTTTTATCAACTTCCCGGTTCAGTGAATCAGAAAATTTAGCGATGCTTTTTCCGCAATCATCCTGCAGTGATTTGATAAGCGCCTCCCTGTCAGAAATAGTATCCCGCTGGTTTTTCATTGTTTCCATTTGTGCTTTGATGGTTTTGTTTTTTTCCGAAATGGAAATAACAGCCCACAAAAGCACGCCCGCCATGATGCACAGCAATGTTATCCAGAAAACCGTCCAGGATTTTGCCTTCCTTTCATTGGCGATCAGACGGTCAAATAAATCGTAGTTGGAATAATCTTTGTCCATAAAGGTCATCGTTTAATTCTTACTTTATTTGGAAACAAAACATTTTTCAGCGCCAGCATGGCAATGATTGCCGACATAAGGAAAGCTGCGATGGAAATTCGGTAGTCGTTATATTGATCGTAGATGAACCAGCTGCCCAACAGGCCTATGACAAGTACGATGGAGGCGATGATGTAATAAAAGATTCCGGTCGAATGCTGGATGGATATTTCACCGATCTCGGGCAAGACAATTCCTTTCACCCGTTGTGCGATCTCTTTGAAGATGGTATCATCATTCTGGTCGGTGGTGATATGATTTTCCACAGAGGTAAGATCATCCGGGAGCATGGTTTTGCGGTATTGATTGATTTTCTGAAAGGCTTCCCAGTCGAAATCACGCAGCAGAACAGGGATTATCATTTTATCAGAGCTGGCAGCATTGTCTAATTGTTTGATGCATTCTTCGTCATTTACATAGTCAACACTTAACAGGGGTATGGTTATGTCCGTGGTGTTTTGTATTTCCTTTATGTCGGCATTGTCGCCACTCGACCGGAAGATCTCATTTTTATCTACAATGGCAAGCAGGCCGTACTTTGAGTATGCCGTGAAATGTTTATTGATCTTATCATACAGTTCCAGGTCGTCTGAATGATTGGAATAGGAAAAGAATATTTTTTTTGCAGTGGGCATAGCTTAGACAATGAGCTAAATATACCCTCAATTGCCAACAAATCAAATACCCTAAAAGTGGTATCCCCGGAGAAAATCT
>DAOQRQ010000161.1:0-6776 GCA_035355815.1 Ferruginibacter sp.
TGATTTTGCCACACAACGGCGTACCGTGAAAAATTCCGGCAAATGGTACAGCCGGTTTTTAAATAATGGTATGGCAGCATCGCTGGAAATACGCAGCGGGGAATCTATCCACCTTATATAATAATTGCTTAACGAAAGATTTGCCTGCCGGTAACACAAGCCATTTACTTTTACCGGGCAGTTTTTTCGGATCAGTTTTGGGAAGTAACAAACCCCTGTTTTTATAAACGGGGGTTTGTTTTTTGAATTATCTTCTTGTTTATTTTGCTAACGAGATAGGATCAGCCACCGGGTGAAGCGGGGTAAACTGGTAGCCCAATAAACGGGCAATGGTTTGCGCAAGCTGGTCGTTAAAAATTTCTTCTTTTGCTTTCATTTCTCCCTTTGCTTCAAAGAGCGGCCCCAGTGTAAGCAGCCAGGTATTGTTGCTGCCGGTAGTGAACAGGCCATGTTTTACCCAGTTACCGGGTTTGTTACCCCGCCCATGATCGGTGGTGATGAGGAAGCTGGTATTGTTTTTATAGAAAGGATCTTTATTAACCAGGTACCAAAGCTGTGAGATGAATTCATCAAACAGGTGGGCGCTTTGCAGGTACTCATCGTATTTGCCGCTGTGTGCATACTCATCGGTTTCGCCGAAGCCTATATAAACCACTTTGGGATGTTTCGTTTGGATGTATTCTTTTGCCGTTACAAAAGTGAGCATATCATTGCGGGTGCTTTGCGAATTGTCAACGGCATATTGCTGAACCAGGTTGGTCAGCGCTTCTGTGTTAGAAAGGGAGTCTTGTATTATTTGCTGGTAGCCACTGTTTAAATGAATGTTGGCGGTTTGATTATTGAGGATATATGCAAACAGGTTCCAGCTGGCAAATGCGGCTACTGAATTTTTATACCCCTGTTGCCTGTTTAAAAAACCGAGGAGGTTTTCATTTTCGTTTAATTTTTTGCGGTTGGCAATAATGGCCGGGTCGGCATAGCCGGTCAGTATCTCGTTATAACCGGCATAAGAAAAACGATAGGGATTAGCCACGGATACCGTGTTTTCAAAATTCCGGTTGCCGTAGAGTGTTCCCTGGCACTCGATCGTTTGCCATATAAAGGGCATCAGTTTCTTTCGCCTTAGCCCGGGGTCATTGTCCCAGTATAATTGCTTTAGTAAACTGGTGTCACTTACATAACGGGAGTCGTTAATGAGAATGGAATCGGCGCCGCTGAAGATCTCCTGCCAGCGAAACCCATCTGTGGTAATGATGAATATGTTTGACTGATTGCTGTTTTGAGAATAAGTAACAGCAGAACAGAAGCAGGACAGAAACAAGGCAAGAATTTTCATGTGCCGGAGGTTTTACAAAGAAACGCCGGCATCATAAACGCAACATTAAGCCCGTATTACGGCAATATTAAATCGGGTTGCTTTACAATGGAAGAAGCCCCGGAGGCAGTATGAGGCTGAAAGGCATACCAGCAAAGTACCAGCAGCAGGCTGGCGAACTTGCCGTCTAATAAAAGCGATTTTGTTTTGCTGAGGCGCTGGGAGATGGAGTTGAAACTGCAGGTAAGCAGGTTCTTCTGCATCGATTCATCGTACAGGGTCAGTTCGCCCGAGTTATCCTGGTTGTAAACGAAATAATATTTCTTTCCATCCATGTCTACAAATCCTTTTCCCGAACCCGGCTTTAACTCTTCCACTTTTCCCATCTTAATTCCGTATTCGTTGCGGATGAATTTTTTGGGAGAGAACAATCCCCTGTCTTCAAAAGAGAATATCCGCTTGCCCAGGTGGCTTACCATCCTGGCAAATCTTGTGCGGCCGCTGAAGGATATATTGGCAAGCTTTTCATCGGTTGCCCATAATTCAAAGGTTTCATTGGTAGTACCATTGTTTACGCTGACCCATTTCATAAACCATAGTTTTTGTTGACTGTGAATATAGTTTCTTAATCCGGCTGATTACCCCCTGTGAAAAAGAATGTGTTTTAAATGTGCATAGTAACAATTTGGTAACATTAACTTAATACAGGGCTTTAGGTGTAAACCCGGCTGCGTTTCATTCCGGTTTTGTTAGCTTAAAAAAAGGCCGGCCATAAGAATAAGGCCGGCACAAGCATGAGAAACTTGCTATTTGCTTAAGAAATTTGAAACGACTGCAAGCTGTTTCTTTAACCCGCTGCAATATCATTCGGCAGTTTTACCGGAGCGTTACCATAACATTAAGGGAATGTTATAAAAAAAGCATCCCGATTGCTATCGGGATGCTTTTTTATAGGGTAGGTGTGTATTGCTTAATTAAATTTTGTCCATCCCTTCCACCAGGTGGCTAAAGGTCCGGCAGGTGCAATGGCGCCCCGGAAAGTAACCGTTTGGTCAAAGAAGGTATCGCCGGTGAATTTCGCATCTGTAAAACCTCCTCCTGTCAATATCTTCTGGTTACCATTTGATCCGGCAAAGGGAGTAGGATCGGGAGCGGCATAGTTATAAGGCTGTATGAGTTTTGTATCTGATGTATTTGCCAGCAGGTCGTTATTATAATAAGCGCTGGTGAACCAGCTGGTAAGTGTTGCATCAGAATTAATGGTTGTCCCGGCTGTTCCGGAGAACTTAACATTAACAGTATTGCCTGCCAGGGTAACATTACGCAATCTTAAACTGCTGTCTTCAATATTCAATGCAGTAGATGTGCCCGTAGTTGCATCAATCAGGATACCCTGGGGCCATCCCATAATGATTGAGTTGAAGATAGAGATCGCTGAATTCCTCCTGATCTGTGCACCGGCCCGGAACAGACTGTTTCCCACATTGTTTAAAGTAGCCCTTGGCCCGATGGCAGTGATGTTACTGAAGATCGCCCTTGTTTTTGGTGCAGCGGTTGTTCCGGTTGCATTGTTATCGCTTTCAAAGGCTTCGGAAGTGGAGATATCTGCGATCAGTGAATCACGGATCACTAAACCGAATTGAACTTTGCCGCTGTATCCATTATCGGTATCAAAATCATCGTCCTGTGTTTTCCAGGCGATCAGGTATTTGCAGTTAACGCTTCCGCCAAACCATTCATACGCATCGTCTTTTGCATACGTAACCTGTATGTGGTCGATGGTGGTTCCGCTGCCTACACAGGCCAAGGTAAGGCTGTTGATCTCTTTATCGGGTTGAAAGGCATATCCTGCATATTCAATGCGAACATATTGCAGTATGCCGGAGTTATCATTGTCAACCGGGGTTGGAGCGATCGCATCGCCGGAACCTGCCAGTCCATCGCCACTTGCATTATCAATACCGCCTTCTACCTGGAATAAACCTGCGGTGCCGTTATAACTTAAATTGTAACCGGCTTTGCCGCAGATCACGATACCGCCCCAGTCGCCCGATTGTGGATTAGGCGACAATGAAGTAAATACGATCGGTTCTGTTGCAGTACCCTGCGCCATGATCTTTGACCCCCTTGTAATAACCAGGGCAGCCACATCTGTTCCGCTGAAAGAACCTTTGATGGTGGTACCCGGTTCAATGGTCATGGTATGATTGCCCACCATGTACACGATCCCTTTGAGGATATAGGTGTTCACTTTACGCAACACCGTATCGGCATTGATGCGGCCCTGCAGGGTGATCGTTTGACCGGTTGTGCTTCCGCCGCCACCGCCATTCACCACCACTACCTGGATCTCTCCGTCGGTTTCAATTTTTCTGCAACTGGTAACAGCTAAACCCATCAGGGCTACCGAGTATAAGATGTACTTTTTCATTTTCTATTTTGTTTTTAAATTTTATAATGAGTAATTGAATGTGATGCTGAACGTGGTTCCATACTTGCGGGTGAAGCGGTAAGCGTCTGTATTTTTCTGGAAGCTTAACTTTCCTCCCGGGTTCTGGTAGAAGTATTGCGTTTTGTTGATGATGTCGGAAATGTTCAACCGTACTTCTCCTTTTTTCTTCAATAGTTTCTTGGCCAACTGAAGATCAAGTACCGGGCGGGGCGCTTCGTAAATATCCGGGGCGCCGCCAACAATATCACCTACCAGGTATATGCGTTGCCCGATCTGGTTAAACAGGAGTGTTGCATTGAAACCGTATTTTTCCAGGTCGTACAACAGGCCCAGGTTAAGGATGTAGGGCGACTGGCCCTGTAATGAACGGTCAACCGCCAGGCTCTCGTCTTTTACTTTACTGTAGATATAAGCGGCATTTGCCTGGAAGGTGAAATTCTTCATACCGGGAATGAAGTCGAGTTTTTTACGGGCCTCTACTTCCACGCCATAAGAATTTGCTTTTTTAGCATTGGCATAATTTAACGTGCTGGCGCCACCGCCAAGGCCGTTGAATATCTGTTCTATCGGGTTGGTAAAGTGCTTGTAGAAAACGCCTGCATTGATCACTTCGCCGGCCCTTGGATATATTTCGTAACGGAAATCAAAATTGGAAACCTTGGTTCTTTTCAGCAACGGATTACCCTGCACCGAAGCATTCAGTTCAAAATCATACAGGTTAAGTGATGATAATTCACGAAGTTCAGGGCGTATCACGGTTTGTGATGCCGATAAACGGAGATTTGTTTTTTGGTTCAGTTTATAGGTTGCATTTAAACCGGGAAGGAAATCTGTCAGTTTGGAATACGTATGACGGGGATCCCATTTCTTAACACTGCCCACCAACTGGTCGTAGTTTTCAACACGCAGGCCCCAAACCACTCTTAAGTTATTGCCAAACTGGTTGTCGAACTGGAGGAAGCCTGCATTGAGTATGGTGTTTGCCATGTAGCGGAAATTATTTCCTTTGATGGCGTCAAAAGCGAATTTATTATCGGTGCCGTTGCCAAAATTTGCGGCATCAAATACCTGGTCGGCCGGTAATAAACGCAAAGAAGGATTATCAAGCGGCAGGTAGTTTGCAAAAAGCTGTGCATCGTACAGCCTGTCTTTTATCTGCAGCATGTAACCGCCTTTAATGGTTTGATTCTGGTTCAGCCATTTAAACGTATAACCCAGGTCGCCACCCGCAGTATATATATAGTCACTCAGGCTTTGATAGATGCGGCTGCCGGTTTGTTGTGAAAGCGAGTTGGAGATAAGCAGCCGGTAAGGGTCGCTGGTATTGCTTGTTTTTGAATACAGCAGGCGGCGTTGATCGGGCACATATCCATCCAGGATGTTGAAGGCGCCGTACCATTTGAACTTGAGTGGTTTTGCAATGCTGTGTTCGCCCAAAAGCTGAACGGTGAAAAAAGTATTTTGTTTGAAGGTGAATTCGTTGCCACGCAGTTGTTCTGTTCTGGAAAAGTCTTCGCCATTTCTTTGCGTGGTGGAGTTGGGTGAGTTCACGTTCACGATCGCTTTAGCCGAGATCTTATTTCTTGGATTGAGTTGCAGGCTCACACTGCCCAATGCACCGGCTGAAACATCCTGCTGGTATTTGGTATCGTTGTATTCGGAGATAACGCTCACTACATTTGTGATGTTATCAATGGCATTTGAGCGGTTGAGCAGTTGAAGCCTGCGGGCGCTTTTACTGTAATTGATACCGAAGATGCCTCCCAGTTTTTTACCAAATATGTTGGTGCTGAAACCACCATTGGCCTGGAAAGAAAGATTGAGCGGCGCTGAAATTTCTTTCGGGCTCCAGGTATTACGCATTTGTTTACCGATGGCTGTTTTTTCTGCCGGGGTTAACATATCAAACTCGGCTTTTCTTGTATAAGCAGTTGGCAGATTTCTTGTTCCGTCATCTATGCCCAGCCAGTCTGTTTTTCCACCCTGCCCGTCTTTATAGAATTTGTTGCCGATGGTTTGTGTATTGAAACCGGTTCCCAATTGTATGGTCATGAAATTCTTTGCAGGAATATCTTTTGTGTTCACCTGTATCAAACCGCCTGCCCACTCGCCGGGGTATTCCGGAACAAAGGCTTTATTGATGATCAGGTTATCGATCATGGCAGAAGGGATCAGGTCGAATGAGAATGTTTTGCGGTCGGGTTCGGTGCTGGTTAATAAAATGCCGTTGATCATGGCCTGGTTGTAACGGTCGGCCAAACCCCGTATCACAATGAATTTGCCTTCCTGGATACTGGCGCCAGGTGTACGTTTCAGTACTTCACCGGTGTTCTTATCCGGACTTCTGCGGATGGCTTCTGCCGAAATAACGGAAGCAACGGTGTTGGTGGTTCTTTGAAAACTGATCATGGCATTCACCGTTTCTTTTTTAGCAGAAGTAGAGCGTACCACCACTTCATCGCCGGTCTTTGCTTTTATATCCAGTGCCACGTCAAGATGTGCAATGCCATCTGCCCCGGTTTCAATCTCTGTTATTTCTTTGCTTTCGTAATTGGTAGAACTTATGATGAGGGTGTATTTCTTTCCGGTTTCCACGCTCAATACAAACGACCCATCGAGGTTGGAAGAAGTACCTTTTTTGGTTTCCTTTACCAGTATCGAAACGCCGGCCAGCGGGTTGCCTGTTTTTGAATCAGTGATCTTTCCATCGATCCTTCCTTTTTGAGCAAATGATGAGGTTATAGAGAGAGCGAATGTAGCAAGTAGCAGTAGCCATTTCATGCGGTAAATATTTACTGCAAAAGGACTACTTATGTATTATGCCAGGATGAACGGAAGGTTAGGTAATTGTTATGCCTGTGTTACCGTAATGTTATGTAATTATTTATCAGAAGCGGAACTGGAGCCGGCAGGTGAACACATTGTCTTTTACATCGTTGGTATAACCGGCCAGTTGTGTCTTTTCATTCCATACCCTGGCGTAGTATAATACAAGTTTGATGTTTTCAG
>DAOQRQ010000162.1:0-6754 GCA_035355815.1 Ferruginibacter sp.
GGTTAGTGATGAGTCGCAGGTTTCCTGATAACCCGGCCAATTTTTACATTTCCTGTACATTTTACCCGTTAAAAGGGGGTATTTTAGCAAATACAGCGTGATATAACAGAGAGATTGCGGCAAAATTTTTGCTGAGAATGTACAGGTTCAGTGCAGCAGATCAACCGGATAAGTAATCTTTTACCGAAGGTAGGCAGGCTTAAAAAAATCCGTTATTTTTGGTGTAAACCGGACTTTATAAAACGCTTCCCCGGGAACTATTCAAATACGAAACAATGAAACGATTATCTCCCTTTTTTCTTTCAGTAGTGGTGCTTACCCTGTTTTCCTGTGCCAAGGAGTATAGCCTGGAAAACAGTTCCGATCCTACCGGTAACGGCCTGATCATCGGGGTAGATTGTCGTATCAGCAAGATATCTTACCTGGATACAGCTGCAGGAGGTACCCCCCTGGGATCGCTTACTGCTACCATAAATGCCAGCGATAACGCTACCAATATAACCCGGTTCGACAGCGTTTCGTTTACCATCGATTTTATTTCCACTCCTTTTTATGCCAGTGATACGGTGTTCATTAATGCCGATGAATATTTTCTGGTTGACCTGGCCAACAACCGTCGTATAAAACAACTGCATGCCTTGCTGGATCCTACCGATCCTTTCTCCCTGCAATACGAAGTGTTTTATTTCTATGATGGAAGTGGTTACCTGTCGCAAAAATTCTTTGCGTTCACCAGCAACCCCGGAATACCTTTTTACCTGGTTAACTATACCAACTCGGGTGGAAGGATGACGCACATGACAGGTACCGACCTTTTCAGCGGCGACCTGGTGATAGATGCGGATGTGGAATACTACGGCAATGTTATACCCAAAAGGTTTATCTATATATTCCCCGATGAGGAGTTCTATCCCAACTTCACCCAGTTCTATAATTTTGGTAACAGGCCAACGAACGGACCCAAAACCATTAAGGTAAGAAACTATGACCCCGGGAATGTGCTTAGGGATTCTGCTGTTTCTTCATTCAGCAGTTATGTAATGAGCCGCGATAATTATGTATTGAGTGTGATCATGACCGGCGATGACCAGCCCAGTGTTCCTGCGGTGAAATCAAAACTCAGCTTCTCGTATAAGTGTAAATAATCATTTTCCTCATAAAAGCATTAGCCCCCTGAAGAATCAGGGGGCTTTCTTTGTAATCAAACTCAAAAGGGACAAAAGCCTTAATTTATCTTAACTATTCTTTTATTGATCGTTGCATTGTTATACAGAACAGAAAGTATGTAAATGCCTTCTGCCATACCATTACCCATTTCTACCCGGGTATTGTTCCATCCTTTTCGGCCGGTTACGGATTGTTGTTTAACCAGGTTGCCAAACATATCCAGCAGCCGGATATTTACCCGGCCATCGGCAGGTAAAATATAATCCAGCGCCAGGGAAGAACTTACCGGGTTTGTGAGCGCCCTTATTTCAAAATCAATTTTCTTATTGCTCACGGTAATGATGGGGCTGTATATAAATAATCCGTTCTGATCTACGATCCGCAACCGGTAAAAACTGATGCCGGCAGTTTTTTCAGGATCGGTAAAATCATAACTGGAAATTCCTCCTTCATACCGGAAAGGCACGATGGCTGTTTGTGTGAAATTGGTTCCATCGTAACTTTTTTCCAGTTCAAAATGTTTGATGTTGTTACCCGATACCAATGTCCAGTTGATGTCGGCATTGTTCTGCACCAACTGTCCTTTGAATTCTTTTAAATTCACATTAAGGATAATGCCGCAATCAATGATGTTCAGAAACGTGTTGGTGTTATTGCTGTACGAACAATTTGCATTGGATAGGTTGGATAGGGTGGTAGCCACTACCGTACGGTAACGGTGACCACTGTCGGCCTGCCAGGCAATGAACTGGGGATATACCGCTGTGTATTCCCATTGCCCCGACACCATGGTTGGAGAACCTACGCCACTTACTCCTGTATCAAACCAGCTGACACCGCCGTTGGTACTCTTCTGCCATTTATAATAGATATAGTTGGGGAAGTAACATCGGATCGTGGCCGACAGGTCTACCAATGAACCGGCGCACCCCCTGAATTCGGGTGTATATTTTAAAGCAAGATTTGGTTCACAGGTGGCAAGGGTTACATCATCTACTGCCCAGTCGTTGCCACCACCGCCCGGAGAATTATTTCTTATAGAAAGTGTAAAAGAAGTTTGTGCCGGGCCTGTTAAATACGTGAATCCTTTTTTTGTCCACAAGCCTGTATATGGAAGGTCGCCGGTTGTATAATAATCAATGCCGTTCAGTTGAAAAGTAAGATTTGGTTTTACTCCCGGTGGATACGGTCCGTTGAACAAGGCATTCAATGCACCGCGGCCATTACTGTCGCAGGAACATTTAGAACATATATTTCTGAACCAGGCGCTGAAATCATAATAGGTAGATGGACAAAGATTGCTTACCGTTTGTTGTATGGCCGGGTTGGTTGCATAGCTGGCGTTGATCACTGCCATATAACCTCCGTTTGTTCCGGGAGTGGTGGCAGGGTTGCCCGCTGTGGGGCTTACAGCGCCGGTATGATCGCCAATGATATCCCATACACTAAACACCCGTGAAGCATGCGGGTAAGCCACTCCATTGTTGGTGGCACCGGTAGCGCTGCTGTTATTGGCTATTCCATAATATCCGTCGTTGGGTTGATTGGCTGCAAAATTTATAAACGTATAACCGGGCACAATGGCCGATGAACTCCTGTTTTGTGTGGTACCGCTTCCAAAAGTTCCGTTGTTCTCAATCACGGCATTGCCACCTACAAAGTTTGGGCACACACCCAGGTTTTGAAACACCATGATATTGTTTTGCGCAAACCCTGCTGTTATGTTCGCTGCTGATTGAATGAAACGGAATGCCCCGCCCGGCATATTGATCAGGCTGTTATAACTCACCCCGTTATTTATCTTAACCCGGAAAGAAGCTACCATGATGCATACGCCTCCGTAAAAAGAGGGTTTATCATTGTAGTTAATGGTACCGCCGCCGGTGGTTACGTTACCGGTATTGGTGGCTGCACCGGAAGCATTACCCAGGTTTATGCGGAGCGTATTGTTTGTGAAATTGAACATGGCCGCATCATCATTTGCCACATCGCTGTATGAACGGAATACCAGGCCTTCGTTGGTAAGTATTTTAAGCGTATTGGGTATATAAGTGAAATTGCCATTGATGGTATCGTTGTACCGCACGCGGGTGATGGAGAATGCTGCAAAATTTCCTACGGCAATGGCAGCCCTTATCTCCAGGGTATCGCCGGGTTCAAATGTTCCGCCGCTGGCGTTCTTCGAAACGTTGATATAACTCTTGCCTGTTTGCACCTGTGCACAGGCATGCCGCAAATCAGCCAGGCTTAACAGCAGGATGAAGGTTATCAAAAAAGTACGGGGTAGATTTTTTTTCATAGGAGTTCCGTTTTGTTACCGAAGAAGGGATATGGATAATAGTTTCTTTCATAGCATTGTTTTATGCATGTATAACCCGGGAGGGGAATTATACGTTTGGAATGGGGTGTTAGTGCGGGTGTAATAAGCCGCCGGGCTTATTCAGAAGTTTGTATAGATTGACAACGGAACCGGACAATTTATTATTTTGAAAAGAAGGGCTTTTAAGAATTATTGTGAAAAAATACTGAAAACCGTTGTGTGGGAATAGAACAAATACGGATAAAGTTCCTAAATTCTTTCACCAGCAATAGTAAAAAAGGCAGAACCGGATGGTAGATTTTACCTGTGATTTAAGCAAGGTTGTTTTGGTATATATGTTTCTGTTCTTAATTGATAAAACCAGGAATAATTTGTTTGAATTTTCCGTTGTAAATAAGAGATGGTTGCTTTACCAAAAGCAGCCCTTTCTTTTCCGGTCTGTTTTTTGTGCTTTATCAAAACGTTTACCACTAAATCCTTATCTATGAAAAGAACGTTTACGATACTGACCCATATCAATTGTATCCTCTTCATCGCTGCCGTTTTTCAAACAACAGAAGCGCAAACATCTTTTACAAAGCGAACCGTTGCTTCCGGCTTCAATTCGGCCTGGGAAGTGGTTTATGGTCCCAATGATTCATTATGGGTAACAGAAAATAAAGCCTATACCATCTCCCGGGTAAGCATTTCCACCGGGCAAAAAACGCAGCTGATCGACCTGCGGGCCACCGATGCATCCATCAATTTTACTTCGGGTAGCGGTACACAACCTCAAGGCGGATTGATGGGCCTTGCCATTCACCCAAATCTTTATTCACCCGACCCGGCAGTGCGTGCAGAAAAGCCCTGGGTGTACGCAGCCTATGTGTATAACAGGGGCAGTTGCCCGGGTACCAATACCAGTTGCATCTTCACTACCAAGATCGTCCGCTTTGATTATATAGGAAACACACTCACGAACCCTACAACAATTATAAGCACCATCCCGGGCAGCAGTGATCATAATTCGGGAAGACTGGTGATCAGCCCGGTTATTGAACCGGGAGCCGATTCTGCTCATACGCAGTATCGCCTGTATTATACCGTAGGCGATATGGGAGCCGGACAGTTCCTCAATACCACCCGTGCCGAAAATGCACAAAACGTAAATATAATGGAAGGGAAAGTGCTTCGTTTCAATACCGAGATCGATAACGACGGCGGACAGAACAACTGGGTACCGAACGATAATCCATTCTTCAATGCATCATCCATAACTCCGCAGGATTATGTTTTTTCATTGGGCCACCGCAATGCACAGGGATTGGTTTGGGGAAATGTAGGCGGTACAAACCGTTTATACAGTTCTGAGCAGATGGACAGAACCGATGATGAGATCAATGTGATTGAAGCCGGAAGAAATTATGGCTGGGACCAGGTATCCGGCTACTGCGATGGTAATGTGAATGGGTACCGGATAGGCCAGAATAACAATGCCAATGAAGAGAATTTCTGCAACAATACGCCCACCCATAAAGAACCCATTTTTACGTTGTTTACAGCCTCATCGGATGATATGCCCGCACTGATGGCTGAATCCAATAATAACCTGTGGCCAACCGTGGCTTCTTCCAGCATTGAGTTTTACGGCCATAACGTAATTCCGGGATGGCCCGCTTCGCTGCTGCTCACGCCTTTGAAAAGAAACCTGGTGTACCGTGTTAAACTGAATGCAACCGGCGACGGGGTAACGGGCGACACCCTGTCTTATTTCCGCAATGATGGAAACCGGATACGGAGGATCATGGCTGCACCGGATGGCTTCCGTTTTTATATCGCCCGTGATATCGGCGCCAGTGCCAATGGCGGCACTATTATGGAATATACATATACCGGTCCGGTCCTGGCCATCGATTATGATAACGGAAATCCAAGGGTGGTGAAGAACCTGGTAAGGGTTTATCCCAATCCTTTTACCAGCACGTTACAGGTACAGGGAAAAAAAGAAATGCGTAAACCGTTACGGGCACAACTGTATGATATCACCGGCAAGCTGGTGATAGAAAAAACATCATACATGAATAACTTCTCTATAGATGTTTCTGCTATACCTCAGGGCGTATATACATTTAAACTCTATAACACGTTTGAAGTAGAGATGCAGATAGAAAAGATAATCAAACTGTAAAAGATCCCGGTAATAAAAAAAGGCTGCAGTAGAGGGCAGCCTTTTTATTTACCAGGCCGCTTTAGCGACCCGGCAAGAAAGATGATCAGATCTTACCAACCATATTGGCCGGTATCACCCATTCGTCAAATTCCTTTTCGGTAACATAACCCAGTTTAACAGCCATTTGTTTTAAGGTAGTGTTTTCCTTATGCGCTTTCTGTGCTATCTCGGCGGATTTATAGTACCCGATCTTTGTGTTCAATGCAGTCACTAACATCAGCGAATTATCAAGGTGTTTTTTGATATTGCCTTTTATCGGCTCAATACCCACCGCACATTTATCATTGAAAGAAACACAGCCATCGCCGATCAGCCTGGCACTGTGCAGGAAGTTATAGATCATCACCGGTTTAAAAACATTCAGCTCAAAATGACCATTGCTGCCCCCGATGCTGATCGCCACATCATTGCCCATCACCTGTGCAGCAATCATGGTAAGCGCTTCGCATTGCGTGGGATTCACTTTGCCCGGCATGATGGAAGAACCGGGTTCGTTATCCGGGATAAAGATCTCGCCAATACCGCTTCTTGGTCCGCTTGATAACATACGGATGTCGTTGGCGATCTTCATCAAACTCACCGCCACGGTCTTCAATGCGCCATGCGCTTCCACAATGGCATCATGAGCCGCCAGGGCTTCAAATTTATTATCGGCTGTTTTAAAAGGCAGCCCGGTGAGTTTTGCAATGTGTTTAGCCACATTCACATCGTATTTAGGCGGTGTATTAATGCCGGTTCCCACGGCAGTGCCACCCAATGCCAGCTCGCTTAAATGAGCAAGGCTGTTCTTAATGGCTTTCAATCCATGATCCAGTTGCGAAACATAGCCGCTGAATTCCTGGCCCACTGTTAAGGGCGTTGCATCCATAAAATGCGTACGGCCGATTTTAACCACTTTCTTGAATGCCTTTGCTTTCTTATCAAGTGTATTGCGCAGTTTGGTGATGCCGGGAATGGTGGTTTCAATTAAGATTTTATAAGCCGCAATATGCATGGCAGTAGGAAAGGTATCATTACTGCTCTGCGATTTATTCACATCATCATTGGGATGCAGGTAT
>DAOQRQ010000163.1:0-6728 GCA_035355815.1 Ferruginibacter sp.
CCTTTTCCGAATCATTATTATGCGCTTTATAGATGCCTATGATTTTGATGTACGGGCGGTAAAAAAGAGTTGTGTTCATATTGTTCATAAAGATGGGCGTATCATCCCATTTGAAACAATGAATTTATTTTACCGGGATGAAAAGGAGTTATACCTGAAAAAACTCCAGCAAGAAAGAGAAGAATTATTCAGTAAAAAAATCAATTAATGAAACTCAGTTCCAAAGTCCTGTTTATTAGTATAGCAGTCTCTTTAGTTATAGCATTGACCTTTTCCCTGTCTGGCGGAAATAAGATCGGAGGTGATTTTGTTTTATGGTTTGGCTTGTGCTGTTTAGGAATAGGTGCTTTAAGCTTGCTTATTTCGCTCATACTTTTTGCGCTTGGTAAAAATAATCGTGAATTAGCTCAGGGATTTTTATTAACCTGTGGCGCTTTATTATTGATCGGATTTGCTGTTTGTGGAGGCTCATTAAGTTTTATGTGAGTCAGTATGAATAAAAAAGAATTACTTACCCGGTCGTCTTCATCATTATTTAATCCCGGATCATGGGTCAAACGTAATGATCACCACGGCGTGCTTTTCAAAGCTGGAGCTCAGTCTTACCTCGTATCGCTTATTGCCTGCCTGTATGATCATGATGGCGGTATTCGGCGGAATACTGCCCAGGTTCTCGGCCTGCATAATGATCTCCACCGGTCGGCCTGGTTCGGTCATGGTAATGTTGAATACGATCGGCTTTTCACTGATGCGTTGCCTGAGCAGGATCGGTTTTTTATCGGCAAATATGGAAACCGTATCGTCATCAATGATGGCATTATCATAAAGCAAAACGGTAACCGCTGTATCGGCCACTTTTACGATCTCCTGTATCTCCAGTTTACGTTCGGCGGGTAAGCTGTCGGCCGGGGGATCAATGTAAGGAGCAGGTTCTGGTATTTCAGATACAGGAATGGTCAATGTATCCTGCTTCGGTATGCGCCTGAGAAAGTAATCGGTCATTTTCTTCTGAACGAAATGATCGATCGGGTATTCCGGGTTTTTGATCTTCTGCAGCACTATCAATAGTTCTTCCCCGGGAAAGCAGGTGGTATCGTAGCCCCTGCCGCTCCATGTGCCCGACAGGTATTGTGTTTTACCGATCTTGTAATAGCGCATGCTGAATTCCTTTTCGCAGGGAAGAAAGTCCGGCGGCAGTAAGTAATAAGCAAAGCCCGATTCCCGGATGCGGATGGTTTGTGTTTTTTTATTCCGGGAACCACTCATATCATACAACACAAAACGACTGGTGTCTTTAAAAGTAAATGAGTAGCCAGATAAGTTTTTACCGGATTGGTATATCTGCATCTCTACGCTTTCAACACCCTGCCGTTGGGGTGATTTACGGCTGATCTTCCCACTCCAGATACCCGTGAGTGATTGCGCTTCTGTAAGCAGTTGGTTTCCTGCAACCAGTAAAATTATTATGCAGATAATTTTTTGGGGCATTTGCTGCCGGATGATTTTAAAAATCTATTATGACCTGGCCAGCCGCATCATTCGCAGGATGAGGTCCGGATCGGGACAATTTTTCAGGTATTTCGCCTTTTCTGAAAGACTGCATACCCCGGGGTAATCTCCTTCCTTCAACTCCATATCGTGTATCACCTGGAAATGAAGGTGCGGCGGCCAGTTACCGTTCTCATTCGGTTCTCCAAAATGCCCGATCACTTGTCCCCTTGTTATATAAGCGCCTTGCTTTAATACGGAAATATCTTTCAGACTTAAATGTCCGTACAATGTATAAAAGGCTACTGTTTCCAGTTGATGAAGCAGAATGATGGTGGCTCCATAATCTCCGAAATTATTATTGAAGGCGAAACTGTGTACCATACCACCCAATGCTGCATATACAGGCGTTCCGGCGGGTCCCCAGATGTCAATACCCAGGTGTATTGTTCTTTCTTCTTCGCCGCTGAATAATTTACTTCTGCGGTAAAGGGTCCGGTTCTCGTTATACCCTCCTATTCCGAATTTTGCCCCGGCATTTTTCAATTTGGCATCTACATAGGCTGCAAACAATGCCGTGTCGGCAACAATTTCTGCAGTTAATCCCCTGTTCGATTGTGAAAGATCGAAGCGTACAAGTTGATCCGTACCTGCATCAAACTTTATCACCGGGTGAAAATCTGCGGCATTTTTTAGCAATGCGTTTTCCAGCTCTGTTATCATGCTATGAAGTTACCCCTTTTAACGGCCCGTAATTTTTTGCTGAAGCAATTTTTTTTCGGAAAGCGATTGGGTAAGACCAATGGCTTCTTCAAAATATTTATTCGCCGTTTCATGGTCTTTCAGCTGCCGGTGCATTTCGCCCAGGGTGGCCGGAAGCAGGTAATATTTTTTAAGAGAAGACAGCTGTGAAATGGAATGGACCGCTGCTATGCCGGCGGCCGGCCCCTGCAGTTCGCCAATTACAATAGCCCGGTTAAGTTCCACCACCGGCGATGGATTGAGACGAAGAAGCACATCGTAATAATGAAGGATATTTTTCCAGTTGGTGGAAGCATAATCAGCTGCAGCAATGTGTTCATAAGCAATCACCGCTTCCAGGTGATATTTATTTATCTCTTCCGCTGCGGCACAGGCGCCCAGGTACTGAATGCCCTTTGCAATCAAAGCCTGGTTCCATTTTGTACGATCCTGTTCCTTCAGCAATAAAATATTTCCTTCGCCATCCAGCCGGGCATCATTCCTGGATGCGGTAAAGCAGATCTGCGCCATCAGGGCATGAGAACCGTAATGTTTGATACTGCTGCTGCGGCAGATCAGCTCGCAAAGCCGCATGGCTTCCTGTATCAGGTCGTTGCGTACCAGGTCTTCGTGATTGGTGGAATTATACCCTTCATTGAATAAAAGATAAACAGCCATCAGTACATTATCCATGCGTTGCTGCAACTCGGCTTCGGGTGGCAGGTCGAAAGAAACGGCATTATCCCGGAAACTCTGCCGGGCACGGTACAGTCTTTTTTCAATAGTATCGTAGCTGCTTACAAATGCTTTTGCAATTTCTGCCACGCTAAAGCCGCATAATGTTTTTAAGATGAGGGCAACCTGTGCTTCGGCAGAAAGAGAAGGGTGACAGCAAACAAACATCATCCGCAACTGGTCGTCGTCGATGGAATTGGTATTTACCATTTCCTGCACCGTTGGCACCAGTGTATACTCCGACTGCAGCAAGGGCATCATACTCTTTGAAAAAGCATCTTTTCTTTTTTGCTGGCGCAACAGATCGATCGCTTTATTGCGGGCTGCGGTAAATAACCAGGCAGAAGGATTTTGAGGAAGGCCGTTTATCTTCCAGGTATTGAGTGCTTTTACGAGGGTATCCTGCACCACGTCTTCGGCCATTTGTAAATTCTGCGGACCGAATAATTTGGTAAGTACTGTAACCAGCTTTCCCCATTCGTGGCGAAAGAGGTGTTCAACGGTTTGTTCTATTTGAGAAGAATGATCCAGGCAATTTTTTCTGCAAGTTATAGGGAAGGATTTTGAGAACAATGCCCCGGTATAAATACCAGGGCATTGAAAAGATCTTTAAGCAGGCATATCCATTTTCTGTACCTGTCTTATTATTACAGTACCGCCGTTCTCATAGTCGGGGTAGTCGGCACACAAGGCAACGGCTTCGTTATAATCAGCCGCATTGATGATAAAATAGCCACCGATGATCTCTTTTCCTTCCGCAAAAGCAGCATCTGTTACCGTTTTGTTTTTGCCGGCAATAATTTTCCCGGTTGGCTGCAACGGTTCGCCGCTGTCATACTTTCCGGCTTTGGCCAGTTTGTCGATCCAGGCCATCCATTTGCCCATGATCGCCTGCATTTGCTCTGCAGAAGGCTGTTGTGAAGATTTGATCCCCTGAAAAATAAGCATGAACTTTTCCATAAATTCTGTTTTAAATGTTGAATGATTTTTGATAATGACGAATGGGCTTCTTCAATCCGGACAGGAAAAGTAAAAAAAATATTTTAACCTCACCCCAACCCCTCTCATCCTGAGCGAAGCCAAAGGAAGGAGGGAGAACAGGAAGATCATTGCGAAGAGCATGTTTTGCACTTCCCTTTCAGTGGATAGGGGCAGGTGAGGTCAGATCACCACATTGATCATCTTGTTCTTCACAAAAATGATCTTCTTCGGCGCTTTGCCCTCCAGCCATTTTTGTACGATCTCGTTCTGCAGTACCGCTTCTTCTACCTGTTGCTGATCAAGATCGAGGGCCAGGTTTATATTGGTACGAAGTTTACCATTTACCGAAACGGGATACTCTTTGCTGCTCTCTACCAGCAATGCCGGGTTAAAAGAAGGGAATGCTGCATCGAGAACAGAACCTTCATTCTCCAACTGGCTCCAGAGTTCTTCGGCAATATGCGGCGCATAAGGCGTGAGCAGGATCAATAATTTTTCCAACACTTCTTTTTTGTGGCATTTGGCATCGGCCAGTTCATTCACACAGATCATGAACGTACTTACCGCCGTATTGAAACTGAAGCGTTCGGTATCTTCTTCGATCTTCTTAATGGTGCGGTGAAGTATTTTTAATTCGGCATTGGTAGCTTTATCATCATTCCAGATCTTTCCTTTCAATTCGTCGTTGAACAGCCTCCACAATTTTCTTAAAAAACGATGAACGCCTTCAATACCCTTGGTATCCCAGGGTTTGCTGGCTTCCACCGGGCCGAGGAACATTTCATACATGCGGAAAGTATCGGCGCCGTATTTATCGCAGAGATCATTCGGGTTAACGGTATTGTACTTGGATTTGGACATTTTTTCGGTTTCTACACCGCAGATGTACTTCATATCCTTTAATGAACCCGTGCTGCAAGACAAAGAGAACGTACCGTCCTCAAATACAAATTCTGCATCGGCAAACTCCGGTTTCCATTTCTTAAATCCTTCAACATCCAGTTCAATGCCATCTACAATATTTACATCCACATGCAATGGTTGCACATCATACTCATTCTTTTTACCTGCAGAAACAAATTGATTGGTTCCAGCAATCCTGTAAACAAGTCTTGAACTCCCCTGTATCATCCCCTGGTTAAGCAGCTTCTTATACGGCTCATCAAAACCGATCATTCCCAGGTCGTACATCACTTTCGTCCACATACGGCTGTATAGCAAATGCCCAACAGCATGTTCGGTACCACCTATGTACAGGTCAACCTGGTTCCAGTAATCGCTGGCTTTTCGGTCGCAGAATGTGGTTGCATTGTGCGGATCCATATAACGCAGAAAATACCAGCTGCTGCCTGCATAACCGGGCATGGTGCTGGTTTCTCTTCTTCCCCCGGCTAAAGCCTGGGGCAAGCCAGTTACCCAATCTTTCAGGTTGGCCAATGGCCCTTCTCCACTTGGGCCGGGACCATATTTATCTACATGCGGTAATTGCAAAGGCAGTTCTTTTTCATCCAGTGGAATGGCTGCTTCATCTTTCCAAACTATGGGGAAGGGTTCGCCCCAATAGCGCTGGCGGCTGAAGCCGGCATCACGCATGCGGTAATTCACTTTGCGCTTGCCGATGCCCATCTCTTCAATTTTATTTACGGCAACGCCGATGGCGTCTTTCATCAGCAAGCCATTTAAGAAACCGGAATTTTCCAGCACGGCTTCTTTGGTTGGGTTTGCTTCTTCGCCATTGTAATGGCTGCCGATGATATTGGTAATGGGAATATTAAAATGTTTGGCAAAAGAAAAATCACGCTGGTCGCCACAAGGCACGGCCATGATGGCGCCGGTGCCATAACCGGCCAAAACATACTCTGCCGTCCAGATGGGGATCTCTCGTCCATCAAAAGGATTAATGGCATACGCCCCGGTAAAGCAACCGGTGATCGTTTTCGCTTCGGCCAGGCGTTCCCTTTCGCTGCGGCTCTTTACATATTTCAGGTAATCGTCAATGGCGGTTTTTTGTTGGGCTGAAGTTATTTGAGCAACGAGTTCATGTTCGGGAGCGATCACCATAAAGTCTACACCAAAGATGGTATCGGGCCTTGTTGTATAAACTTTCAACGTTAAGGCTCTGCTCCCCTCTCCTCCAGGAGAGGGGCTGGGGGTGAGGTCAAAATCTATTTCAGCACCTTCAGATTTCCCGATCCAGTTGCGCTGCATCTCCTTCATCGATTCGCTGAAGTCAACTGTTTCCAGTCCTTCCAGTAAACGATCCGCATATGATGTGATGCGTAAGAACCACTGGCGCATCTTTCTTTTCTCTACCGGGTGGCCGCCTCTTTCACTTACACCATTAACCACTTCATCGTTTGCCAGTACCGTTCCCAATGCCTCACACCAGTTCACTTCGCCGAAAGCGCTGAAGGCAAGGCGGCGGTTCATTAAAATATCTTCCTGCTCTTTTTTAGAATAGGCCTTCCATTGTTCAGCGGTAAAGTTGTCCGTTGAGCCTTCTGTTTCAAAAGTCTTTATTAATTCATCAATAGGCTTTGCTTTGTTTGCCGCGGAATCAAAATAACTGTTGTACAGTTGCAGGAACAGCCACTGTGTCCATTTGTAATACCCGGGGTCACTGGTTCTCACTTCCCGGTCCCAGTCGTAACAGAACCCGATCTTATCCAATTGTGATTTGAACGTAGCGATATTCTTCTCGGTGGTAACAGCCGGGTGCTGGCCGGTTTCCAGGGCATACTGCTCAGCGGGCAGACCAAAACTGTCGAAGCCCATCGGGTGCA
>DAOQRQ010000164.1:0-6680 GCA_035355815.1 Ferruginibacter sp.
CCATCGGCACCCTTACCACCCGAACCATCAACGACATCGAATCCATCAACGATATCTTCAGCGATGGCCTGATCCCCATCATTGCCGACCTGCTGGCCATCTTTTCTGTGCTGGCATATATGTTTTATGTGGATTGGAAACTCACGCTTATCTGCCTGGCGCCATTTCCGTTTCTCATTGTAGCTACTTATTTTTTTAAAGAAAGCGTGAACAAATCTTTTATCCGGGTGCGTAATGCGGTTGCAAGCCTGAACGCATTTGTACAGGAACATATCACCGGCATGGCCATTGTGCAGGCATTTGCGGCAGAAAAAAGAGAGTTCAATAAATTCAACAGCATCAATAAAGAGCACCGCAATGCCAACATCAAAGCCATTTTTGCCTACTCGGTTTTCTTCCCGGTGGTGGAACTGGTAATGGCTTTGTCTATTGGGCTATTGGTTTGGTGGGCCGCAAAAGATGCCCAGCATCCGGCACAGGCCGAGAAAGTAGCTGGTGTAATAACGGCCTTCATTCTTTGCCTCAATTTATTATTCAGGCCGCTGCGGGTGATCGCCGATAAGTTCAATGTACTGCAGATGGGCATGATCGCCAGCGAACGGGTGTTTAAGGTTTTAGACAACGAAGACAGTACCATTAATGAAGGAGATAAAACATCAACCGGTATGAAAGGCAAGGTCGATTTTGATAAAGTGTGGTTTGCCTACAACGACGAAAATTATGTACTCAGGGATATTTCCTTTTCTCTCAACGCCGGCGAAACCCTGGCCATCGTGGGCCATACGGGCAGCGGTAAAACCTCCATCATCAGCCTGTTGAACCGGCTGTACCCGGTAAAAAAAGGCGAGATACGGATTGACGATACCAACATAGAAGATTTTCACCTCGATGAACTAAGGGCTAAGATCGCTGTAGTACTGCAGGATGTATTTCTTTTCAGCGGAACTGTTTCGGATAATGTAACCCTCCGCAACCCGGCTATCAAACACGAAGACGTGGTAAGAGCCGCCAAACTCATCGGCATTCACGACTTCATCATGCAGTTGCCCGGCAATTACGATTACAATGTAATGGAAAGAGGCGCTACCCTCTCCCTGGGCCAGCGCCAATTACTATCATTCGTGAGAGCCTTATTGTACGACCCCGCTATCCTGATCCTTGACGAAGCCACTTCCTCGGTGGATACCGAAAGTGAGGCCCTGATACAGCACGCCATTGAAAAACTGATCGCCAACCGCACTTCCATTGTAATTGCCCATCGCCTGTCGACCATCCGGAAGGCCAATAAAATTATCGTGCTTGACAAGGGCGAAATAAAGGAAATGGGTACCCACGACGAATTGCTGGAAAAGCATGGTTTTTACTACCAGCTCCATAAAATGCAGTTCCAGAAGCAGGAAATACCGGTTTGATGATTTGGTGATTTCACTGGCCGCAGGCAGATTTTACTCTCAGGATACCCCCATTACCAAATCTTCAAATCACCAAATGGGCTAATCGGCACATTTTTGCCCCTTAATTTCATATTTCCCCCCTCCCCCCTTATCTTTGCGCCAAAATTCAGGGAGCACATGAGATCTAAGAGCATCAAATCATTACTGGCAGCGGTTTTCAGCCTCGGAGTATTGCTTTTTTCACAGCCGGCAAAGGCCCAGCATGAAGAGCACAAAGAGCCAGCTAAAGATTCAGCCAAAAAAGAGAAGATATTTGATGCCAATGAAGTGATCTTCGGCCATATTATGGATGCCCATGAATTCCACTTTTTCTCCTGGAAAGGTTCCGATGGACACCAGCACCATGCCACCATTCCCCTGCCCGTTATTCTATACACAAAAGAAAAGGGTTTATCGGTTTTCATGTCTTCTGCCTTTCATCACGGCGAACATAACCATGAGGGCTTTGGGTTGCTCACCAACGAAAAGATAGATGAGTTAAAATTAGACCGTAACAAATATGCTGCCGGCCACATCGTTGCTGTTAACGCAGCAGGCGAAATAGACCAGGCAGCCAAAGTGTACGATTTTTCCCTTACCCGAAATGTGGTACAGATGTTACTGGCGCTTACCCTCCTTGTTTTCATCCTGATAAAAGTTGCCCGCAGGTATGGTACCGGCGTGGGCATCACGTCTGCTCCCAAAGGCATGCAGAATACCATGGAAACCATCGTGAACTTTGTAAACGATGAAATTGCAAAACCAAACCTGGGTGCCAAAAGCAGTAAGTACCTTCCTTACCTGCTTACCGTTTTCTTATTCATCCTCATTAATAATATTGTAGGACTGATCCCGGGTACGGCAAATGTTACCGGCAATATCGCCTTTACATTCGTATTATCCATGATCTCATTCGTGGTAATACTCTTCAGCAGTAACATGCATTACTGGGGGCACATCATCAACCCCCCCGGCGTACCGGGTTGGGTAAAGATCATCCTGGTGCCGGTGGAGATACTGGGCATATTCACCAAACCCTTTGCACTCATGATCAGGTTGTTCGCCAACATGGTGGCGGGCCACATTCTTATCATCTGTTTGATATCGCTCATCTTCATCATGGCGGCATTGAACCAATATGTAGGCTGGGGCTTTTCTCCATTCTCTATTGCTTTTACCATTTTCATTTATTTCATCGAGGTGCTGGTGGCATTTTTGCAGGCCTTCATCTTTACCATATTAACAGGCGTATTTATCGGGCAGGCTATTGAAGGTGCACACGACGATCATGGAGATCATGCACACGCAGCGGCTCATTGATAACAGGAGTTTTTTTTAACCAATATAAATTCACAATTATGAATTTCTTCTTATTAGAAGCAGTGGCTAACGCAGGTGGCGCTATCGGTGCCGGCCTGGGAGCGATCGGTGCCGGTGTAGGTATCGGACAGATCGGTAAAGGTGCATTGGAATCCATTGCACGTCAGCCAGAAGCCATCAATGACATCCGCAGCAACATGATCCTTACTGCCGCCCTGGTAGAAGGAGCAGCGCTGTTTGCGATCATTATTGGTTTCTTAGCCATGGTGCTTTAAACCCTTTACTGCATCCAAAGCACAGGGCGGAGGATGCAGTATTTTTTCCGCCCCCATTCCCTGAAGGGGAGAAAGGCAGGAGTTCTTTTTTTACCGGCATTTGTTTTTCATAGCATCATCGTTGTGTCACTCACTTGTACGGAATACAAATATTGAACATTTTTGAATTTTATTAAAATAGCTTTATGCAATTACTTACACCGGCTTTAGGCCTTATCGTATGGACGCTTTTAGCATTCCTTATCGTTTTTTTCCTGCTGAAAAAATTTGCCTGGCCTGCCATCATCGGCGGACTGGAAAAAAGGGAAAAGACCATTGCTGATTCTTTGGCTACTGCCGAAAAGATCAAACTGGAAATGGCCCAGATGAAGAACGACAACGAAGCCATCCTTACCCAGGCACGTGAAGAAAGAGCCACTATGCTTAAAGAAGCCAAGGAAACCAGGGACAAGATGGTTAACGATGCAAAAGAAGAAGCAAAGGTTCAGGCAGCAAAGATCTTGGCCGATGCGCATGCCTCTATCAATAACCAGAAGATGGCTGCGCTTACCGAGATCAAGAACCAGGTAGGAAGTCTTGTACTGGAAGTAAGCGAAAAAGTATTGAGGAAGGAATTAAGCAATAAGGCAGAACAGGAGAATTATATCAAGACCCTGGCTGCTGAAGTAAAACTCAATTAGTTGATTTGAAGATTTGATAATGTGCCGATGAAGGCAATCATCAAATTTTCAAATTACCAAATTACCAAATTGAAAAAATGAACAATCCACGTTTAGCAGGCCGATACGCAAAGAGTTTACTTGACCTGGCAACCGAACAGAACCAGGTGGATGCGGTATATGCCGACATGAAATGGCTGCACAGCATCTGCAAAAGCAACCACGATTTTGTGAATGTATTACGCAGCCCGGTTATCAAGCCTTCTGCCAAAGCGAACATCATTGAATCGGTTACCAAAGAAAGGGTGAGCAAACTTACCAGCGCCTTCATACAGCTACTGGTTGGAAAGAACAGGGAACTGAACCTGCCGGAAATTGTAACGACCTATATCGACCAGTTCAATGCAATCCGCAATATTCATAAAGTAAAAATCACCACGGCCGACCCCATCTCTGAAGAAATGAAAACAGCCATCATGGCCAATGTAAAAGCCGGCGCTAAACCAGGCCAGACCTTTGAAATTGAAACACAGGTTAAGAATGAACTGATCGGCGGTTTCTTACTGGAAACAAACGGCGTGTTGGTTGATGCAAGTATTTTAAGAGACCTGAAGGATATTCATAAGCAGTTTATGAATAATGACTACCTGCATAAGATTCGTTAAGAGGTAATCCCGACTAATTTTTTAAGAGCTGTTACTGATGTAGCAGCTTTTTTATTTAAGAGAATAATTCGTTTAAGTTGTTTAATGGTTTAAGACGTTTAAAAGCTCAGCTTTGGAAGGCCCCTTTAACCCTGAAACGAACTAAACCTTTAAACGAAAGAGTACACAGGTGTCTTAATATCGTGATAGAATAAAAAGGTCCATTTCTCATCCTTCCCCTGCTTCCACCACTCCTGCCTCAATTCCATACATTTCTTTCCATCGTAATCGTACTTGGCAATGAAACGGTTCTTCATCTGCTGCAACTGCGGAGCCACATCGCCGCCATAAAAGGTCTTTTGGCCATCCTCTTCTATCCAGAACACCTGGTGGCAGGGACTGTGCGCCCCGGTTACATGATAACTGATGTATTCATCGATCTTACCATCTCCTTCCAGTAAAACCACCTGGTCGGAGTTTTGGAGGCCATCAAAGTCTGATACCCGGTATGAAGGCGACCCTTTCTTCAATGCAAATTCCATCTCATCTTTATGTACATAATAGGTAGCACTGGGAAAACTCAGAAATTTCTGTTTCAGCATTTCATCCGTTTTATAAATACCCCCTGCATGGTCTTTATGCAAATGGCTAAGCAGCACCTTGGTCACTTCCATCGGGCCGATTCCGTTGTTCAACAGGTTCTGGTGTATCTGTAAAGTGCCATCCGGGTTTGAAAAACCCAGGCCCGTATCAATTACAATAATATCTTTTGAAGTGATGACAGCAAAGGGCTGAATCTCCACCAATAAACTTCCCACGGTTCGTTGCTGCAGGTCGTCCTTCTCCGTATCAAAGGGAATGAATTTCTTTGTAGCATCAATGGTAAAAGCGCCTTCGCTGAGCGGAATGATCTTCATCACGCAAAGTTAATTCGTTAACACGTTAATACGTTTATCCGGATTAACTAATTAACGGATTAACATCTTACCGCAACACCATCTGCCTGTCGGCATCCAGTTTTATCAGGATAAAAATAAGGATGGTAAACGTAAGTAAAGATGATCCGCCGTAACTCATCAACGGAAGGGTGATACCGATCACCGGTGCCAACCCGATGGTAACACAGATATTCACCGCCACATGGAAGAAGATGATGCCTGCTACTGAATACGCATATACCCGGCTGAACGTACTTCGCTGCCGCTCGGCAATACGGATGATCCGCAGGAGGAGAAAAAGATAGATGAGCATCAGCAGGGCGCTTCCCCAGAATCCAAAGTTCTCACCAACAGACGTAAAGATAAAATCGGTATGCTGTTCGGGCACAAAATCGCCCTGCGTTTGCGTACCTTTTAAAAATCCCTTGCCGGCAAATCCACCCGATCCGATGGCGATCTTGGATTGCTTTACATTATAGTCCTGTGCCTCTTCCTTTTTCTTCTTTGTTTTTTCATCCACGGTACCCAGTTCCACTGTTTTCCCATCTGCGTAAGGGTTGGTCTTACCCACCATGCTGAATATCCGGTCGGCCTGGTAGCCCTTCAATGCATGTTTAAAAATAAAAGGCACCACAAACTGGGCAAAGGCAAAACAGGATAGCCAGCCGAGTATGATGAATACGAGGATGGCATAGTTACGGGTGATCCTTCGCCAATAAAAATAAATGAGAATAAGCGCTATGGCCGTAAACCCGATAAGCAATTGTGTAGAAGAAAACAAAAGCGTAGCTACCAGCAGCACGGCCACAGAAGCGCCCGAAATGAGATAACCGGCAGGCAGACCTTCCCGGTACATAGGAATTAAAAAAGAAAAGTAAACCAGTGCCAGCCCGGTTTCTCCCTGCAGTATGGAAAATACCGCCGGTGTAAATGCAATCCCCGCAGCGATCAGTTGCGCTTTTGGTTTTTTAAAATCCGTTTCCTGCTGCGACAGGTATTTAGACAAGGCAAGCGCCGTAAATATCTTACACAACTCCACCGGCTGCAGGTTCATGAAGCCGAGCGGTATCCAGCTTTTAGAGCCTTTGATCTCCTTACCTACCACAAAGGTTGCCAGTATGAGTAAAATGCCAACCAGGTAGGTGAGATTAGAAGTAGCCGTAAAAAGCTTACTGTCGGTAAGTAAAATAAAAATAGCCAGCACCATACAAGCCGCAAAAAAGAACAGTTGCTTACTGTAATTCTTTTTAAAACCAAGAAAGGTTTGCATCAGGTTATCCGTGCTGCGGTATTCCACTGAAAAAATACACAGGATGCCAATGGCTACCAGTATGGCATAAAGCCAAACCATCACCCAATCGATTCCTTTTGATATAGCAGGATTTTTTTGATACATACCTCACCCCTAACC
>DAOQRQ010000165.1:0-6658 GCA_035355815.1 Ferruginibacter sp.
AAAGTAATGCACGGCGATCTCATCGTAGTGTTTCTGCACAGGACTAACCAGTTTCTGTATCTCGCCCTCTTCGTAAACAGCATGGGTATTCCAGGTACTGAAATCGGCCGTGGCATACTTATCCCGCAGGTAAGAAAAAGCCGCATAGGGTTCAAGCCAGTAACGGTTCAGTTCATAAAAAGTAATGTACTCGTAATCGTCTTTAAAGCTATCCTTCTTTAACGTATATAAGGCACGGATGGCATCGGTCTTTATCCGCACCACTTCTTCATAATCAACTGCAGTGAGTTTGTTTAATTTCTTATGCTGGTCTGCCAGCGACTTAACAACGCCTTCGTGTTCCTTTCCTGCCACCTGCTCCAGGTTCAGCAGCATGGGATGCAGGGCAAAAGCAGAAATGGCCGAATACGGATAAGAATCCTTCCAGGTATTGGTGGCCGTGGTATCGTTCACCGGCAGCAACTGTATCATTTTAAGCCCGGTCTTTTTTGCCCAGTCAACCAGCAGTTTCAGGTCGGTGAATTCTCCGGTGCCAAAACCTTTTTTGCTGCGCAGGCTGAAAACAGGGATCGCCACACCGGTTCCTTTCCAGTTTGCCGGGTTCACTTTTGCAAAGCCGTCGTGAATGATGGTGACCGTTTTGCCGGCTTCTACAGCAAGCAGGGTTCGGTTATTGCCTTCCTCAAAGCGGATGAATTTTTTATCGGCGCTGTTATACACGCCATACTTATAAGCAAGCGGAAAAGTTTCGCCGGCCAGGTTTACACGCAAGGTCCACCAGTTATCTTTTTTAGATAAAGGAATTACATTGGCTTTATCCCAATCATTGAATGCTTTTGCCGAACCGCTGATACAGATGATCTCATTTTCATTCAGCAGGGGGGCTTTTATCCTGAATTCGTGGGTAAAGGACCTGGGTTCTTTGTTTGCAGCGGTTTTTGTTTTGGGTTGTTTCAGCAACACGTCCTGGAAAGCAGCGGTAAAAAAAGCGTTTTCTATTTGCCCGGCATGGTTCCAGGTATCGGCAAGTACGATCCTATCGGCTTTTATTTTCTGCAGGTCAACCAGGCGGTCTTCGCCAAATTCCGGTATCTCCTCTCCCTTTTCATTATGCAGGATGTATTTATAGTTCAACGGGTCTTCCAGTTGTTTTGGATCGATCTCCACACTGCCATGCCATAGTTGTTCGTTGAGATATTCGAGGGAGAAGGCCCTGGAGGAGTCATTGTTTCCCAAAACACCCGTATTTCCACTCACCAAAAGGGTTTGCCCGAATTGGGTGGAATAACGCAAATAAAAATGTACAATCATCCGAAAGGGTTAAGAAGCGGCAATATACATCACTTTACAGAAAAAATTTGCCTTACAATCGTATAAAAAGTGCGGGGAAAAGCGTTCTGCCTTATATTTGCAGAAAATATTTTAAAATGGAAACAACCAAAAAGAGAACCGGCCTTTATTGGGTATTATTTTTACTTTCTGTTGCTGCTTTTTTTGCGGTGCTTTGGTCGCCGATTGGCTCCTACTGCTCCATGGTACTGCCTTTTAACACTACTTTCCTGGCAAAGGCGCTCGACCTGATGTGATCTGCCCCAACCTTATTCATATGCCATCTGCCTTACGGCGGATGGCTTTTTATTTTATCCGCCGGAGTTTCACAGAGGCGGGTTAATTGGCATTGATAACAGCAGGCCGGTTAATGAAACTGCTCCGGTATTTGAACCGGATATTGCTGTTCAGTTCCACCTTCCAGTTTCGCATTTCGCCATTCACCCGGGGGTAATAATAGCCCTTCAGTTCTATGGTTCCCAGCACCAGGTTCTCATTCCTTGTACGGATGCCGCCGCCAATGGCAGTGAACAGGTCGCTTTTTTCCAGGTTCATCTTGGTGGGCTTTACCAGGCAGGCGTCGGCAAATGCAAAAGGGGCAAAGCGAAAACCAAGTACCCTTCTTGTATTATAAAAAACCGATTCGGCCCTTATGGTTGCCCGCAGGTCGGAGCTGAGTGTTCCGTTATCAAAATAGGGCAAGCCATAATCGCTGCGTAAAAACAAGGGCGTATTTAAAACCGGGTTTGCCTGTGCCGTGATGCCGGTGGTAAGGAACATACGGCTGTACCAGGAGCGGCTTAGTTTTTTCAGTTTTGTGAAATAATCTGCAGAGATAAGCAGGTCCACATCTTCAAAACGCCTGCTGTAAAAATAGCTTCCGAGCCGGAATGTATAATTACTGTAAAAGCCCCTGTCTCTTACATTGGTCACCGATATATCCAGTCCGGCATATGGCCGGTGCATGGCTTGTTTTTTTATGTAACCGCCGGTAAGTGCTATACTGAATCCTTCAGGTATATCTTCACTACGGCCAAAGCCATAAATGAAATTTGTTTTATAAAATACCTGTTTGAAGATATTAAGTGATGCAAGCACGCCGGTGAAATCGGCAAAGCGGTAATCGTAAAGTGATCTGAATTTTAATGGTTCGTTTATGAAGTGCTGTTTAAACCCCCGGATGGCTGCAAAGCGGTGAACACGGATCTCTTTATTATCGTAGAGGGCACGCCTGCTGTCTAAACTGTAACCAAACCAGGCATCTATATTATAATACGCATAGCGCAGGTCATTGCGGTACAGGGAATCCGAATCGTATACATTCCTGGTTCGCTGGTACGACCATTCCAATGCACCGGTGCTTGGTATGTATGGAGTAACCAGGGGTTTTTCTATTCTTGTATACACCGCCGTCTCCTGGTAACGGCCACTGGTAAAAGCATAGCGGTAATCCTGGTAGCCCGATACCCAGTCGATAAAGGAGCCGCCGATGTTACGCCGGATGAGTTCGCCACCCACACCCGTTTTGGGAAAACGCTGCGTCTCGTAATAACTGCTGAACTGTAACCGGGTGCCGTTGCCTAAAAAATTCTCTTCCGATATCTCTCCTCTTCCCCTGTCTTTATTGCTGATGAAAAGTTTTGCATTGATGGAAAAAACGTCTTTGGTAAGCACAACCACATCCACCGAATCGGTACTGCCTTCGGCATATTCCACCAATATGCGTGCATCCCGTATATAGGCAAGATCACGCAGGTAGCGTTCATTATCTGCCAGCAGGTACGGATACAGGCGTTGGCCTTCTTTAAAAAAAAGATTGTTCTTTATTACTTTACCGGATGTGTTCTTATGAAATACCTTTCCGGCCCGGGTACCGAAATTATCTTTCACATGGGTGGTATCGTCAAAATCATATTCAAAACCCAGGCGGATGGTTTCTACCGAACGGATGATCTTACCTCGGAATTTCAAGAAGGGATTTTCTACTTTAACCGGAACATCATTGGAGGGATTGGTGGAAATACTGCGGCCGAGGATACCCAGTATGCCTTTTTTCTTGGCAAGAAAGAAGGTATCTGGTTGCCTGGGCGATTCCTGCGCAGCAGCAGCGATACAGCTCAATAAAAAAGCGGATACACACAAGCAACTATAGAATTCCCTTTTTGTCATCAGTCAAAGCACGGTAACCTGCATTAAAAGCTTAAAGATATTGAAACGGCCGCAATAGAATGTTAATGCAATGACAACAATGAACTTTCCCCGGCGCCACAGCCGGAGGGGCGGATAAGCAGGAATATGCTGCTGTATTATCTTAATGCCCTTGTACTTCTGTAGTTGCGGTTTGCCGCCTGTTGCGTAGTGACAGACTGGGCGCATGAGGCCAGAACAACAATAATGACCAGTAGGAGTGTAAAATTTTTCATAGGTAATGATTTTAAAAGCTGGTATAAAATTAAGCCGCCCCGGGCTGATCTTTATAAGCAAAACCGCCGATCTTATTAGTAAATCCACTTGTGGGGAATACGGGGTAAATAATATAAGCGCCTGTTTTACAGGCTTGCATAAAAACACATGCTTATGGCAATGCCGTAAGCATGTAAGGGCAATGCAGGGGCAGGAAGAAATGAAAGATACCCGGCAGGCTTTTTTTATGCCTCCGAACCGGATTTTATGCCGGTTGATCCAGGTGAAAGATGATATAAATGTTCGTACACATTATTTTCCTCCAGGCAGATCGGCGCTTGTAGGCAACTTTATCGTATAATCTTTATTAAGCCCTTCATAAAAAACAGCGAGGCGGAGAGAGTCCCTTTGACGCAGCCCTGTCATTTGCTCTTTAAGACCTTCGCCCAGGTTCAGGATAAATGCGTTGCCTTGTTCTTCGGTTGGGTTGGTAGCAATATAAGCAACGATATCATCCAGGAATTTATTCATGATCGGTTTCATGTCTTTCATTTGCTGAATCACAATATCTACCGAGGAATAAACCCGTTGGTCGGCATTGGGCTCTTTTTTTATATTCTCCAGGTTGCCAACCGTAACATCAATTTCGTGATTGATATTACTGCGGGTCACTTCAATGTCGCCCGACTTTCCGAGATCTTTCATCACCGTTGAAAAAATACCCCTGTTCTGTATGTATGCATTCCATGCTTTCTCCGTAGCTTCTTTTCTTTTTTTAAACTCAGCCTTACTGTCGTCTCCTTTATTGAATCCTAAAAAATAAATGATGGTGGCTGCCAGTACGGGCGTGATAACACCCATAGCGATATTTTTGATCATTGAATTGCCGGATGACTGTTTTGCCGGTTTATTTTCCATTCCTGTTTTTTTCTAAAAGTAAAAAATAGCCGGTAACCGGCAAAAGATTTAAAAATAAAGCCGCCCCGCCAGGAGGCGGGACGGCTTTCACTCAAGACTAACTCTTTTTTAATTCTTCACGATCCGTTCGCTGTATAATACTTTGCCATCGGCCTGTATGATCTTTACAAAATACAATCCTTTGGAAAGTTTCTTAAGGTCCAGCGTGGTGAACATATCATTTACCGCCTGGGTATAAACCAGCTTGCCGGCCAGGTCGTATACCTGCAGGTCTTTGCGGCTGTTATCGCCGATCATATATACACTCAGTTTATCCGTAGCCGGGTTCGGGAATAGTTTCACCTTTATATCGGGTGATGAAACCATGGCCGATTCCTGGTTGCCGGCTGTTCCCAGCTGCACCCTTAATGTATAGCAGGATGTAGCGCTGTTGGCTCCGTTATAACCATACACCCGTACAAAATAAGTACCGGCAGTGTAGGTCCTGGTGATGGTCTCATTGCTTGTTCCGCCGTTTTGCGAAATGGCTAGCTGCGTGGTACCATTGCTGCTGTACAAACGGATATCATAATCAAACGGCAACGTGCTTAATGTAATGGTGGCCGTTCCGCCGGTAGTGATAACAAAACGGTAGTAATCATTATCCCCGGTGGGACTTATCAAACCCTTCACATCGGTATTGAAAGGAATGGTAGCAGCACCTCCCGATGTGCCGTTTGTACTTACATCATAAATACCCGGACAGGTGGGCGCTGCCGATGTAGTGAACTGAGCCTGGTTGTATGTGCTGCTTAAACCAACGGCCGTGCAGTTTGCCCGCACTCTCCAGTCGTATAATGAGGATGCGGTTAAACCACTTAATGCAACAGAAAGACCGGTTGTTGCAGTGGCAGCATTGATCCAGGTGCCAGATGAATTGAGTTTATAATCCACATCGTAATTAGCTGCGCCGCTTACGGCAGTCCAGCTTACCGTTGCACTGCTTGCTGTGATGGCGCCGGATGACAGACCGGTTGGTGCATCGCAACTTGCCGTTGATGTAGTGAACTGGGCCTGGCTGTACGCACTGCTTAAGCCATTACAGTTGGTACGTACCCGGTAATCGTACAAACTGCCGGATGTTAAACCGCTTAATGCAACAGAAAGATTTGTTGTTGCCGTTGCGGCATTGGTCCAGGTGCCGGATGAATTGAGTTTATAATCCACATCATAACTTAATGCGCCGCTTACGGCTACCCAGCTAACCGATGCACTGCTTGCGGTTACACTGCCTGCCGACAATCCTGTTGGTGCATCACAAGTTGCGGCAAGCGTGGTAAACTGTGCCTGTGCATAAGCGCCCGTTGCACCCGAACAATTAGCTCTAACCCTGTAATCGTATAAACTATTTGCCGTTAATCCGCTTAATGCCGCAGAAAGACCGGTAGTAGCTGTTGCTGCATTGATCCAGGTTCCTGATGAATTGAGTTTATAATCCACGTCATAATTCAAAGCGCCGCTTAATGCACTCCAGCTTACCGTTGCACTGTTTGATGTAACGGATGATGAAGCCAAACCACTCACCGTTCCGCAGGAAGGCGCTGCACCGATGATGGTGGTGAATACGCCCCTTCCGTGTGTGCCGGCAGCAAGCAAACCATCGCTGGCCCTGTATTGCAGCATATCGGTACGTACATTGGGAAATCCTGTTTCGGGATCCCATACGGTAGAAGCGCCGTTTATCAACGAAGTTTGCCAGATACCTGTTTCTGTTGCAATGATGGCCCTGGTATTATCACCGGGATAGAACATGGCCCATCGTACCGGCATATCGGGCAGGTTGCCGTCAATGGCCGTCCACGATGTTCCGCCGTTGCTGGTTACCCAAACATTGCTTACCCCGTAGTTTGAATAAACAACGATGATGTTCTGTTCATTCGTTCCCAGTTCAATACAGGATATTCTTGCACTGGCGGTTGTCATACCCGTACCAATGATGCTGGTGAATGCGGGTGTGGCATTGGCAGCT
>DAOQRQ010000166.1:0-6639 GCA_035355815.1 Ferruginibacter sp.
CGTTGTTTTTCCCGACAGCGGAAGTTTTGTGATCACACCGGTATCTCCTCACAACCTCAATATACGACCCATTGTAGTACCCGACGATAATGTGATCTCTTTTGAAGTGGAAGGAAGAACCGATGGTTTCATCTGTTCCATGGACAGCCGCCGGGAACTGGTGCCCAAAGAAATTCAACTGGCCGTACGTAAAGAGAATTTCATGATCAACCTGATTCGCCTCAACGAAAATAATTTCCTGCAAACACTGCGTAATAAACTGAGCTGGGGATTGGATAAGAGGAATTAACAACCGGGCCGCTGTCTGTGTTTTCAGCCTACCTTTGCTGCATTCTTTATGCCCGACAAGACAAAAAAACTCCGCTTAATATTTTTCATTTACTGGTTCCTGCTGGCATATATACTGGCGGCATTGGTTTGGTGGTTCATTGCATTGAACCGGCAAAACAAACTGATGACAAAATATGAGATAGAACAACTGGATCCTGCCGGTTCCAATTATAAAACAGAAGCCGAAAAATTTTACTCGCTGGAAAAAAGAAAATCGGCTCAATACATCGGCGAAGGGATCACTTTTTTTTTACTCATCGCCGCAGGCGCCGTATTTGTTTACCAGGCAGTACGCCGGCAGTTAAAGCACAGCCAGGATCAGCAGCATTTTATGATGGCGCTTACGCATGAATTAAAAACACCCATTTCTGTTGCCAAACTGAACCTGGAAACATTACAGAAAAGAAAGCTGGACGAACAGCAACAGCAACGTTTGTTACAAACAACCCTGCAGGAAACCAACCGGCTGAATGCCCTTTGCAATAACATGCTCCTTTCTTCACAGATAGAAGCCGGTGGTTACCGCATCACCAACGAAGAAACCAATTTCAGCGAACTGGTAAGCAGTTGTGTACAGGATTTTATCACCCGCTTTCCACAGCACATCATTCGTTCATCGGTAAAAGAAGAATTGTTTGTGCAGGGCGACCGGTTACTGTTGCAAATGCTGGTGAACAACCTCATCGACAATGCGATCAAATATGCGCCAAAGGAACTCCCGGTATCCGTAGTACTTGTTGAGGAGAATAATAAGATCATCCTTCATGTGAAAGATGAAGGCAGGGGCATTTCAGCCGAAGAGAAAAAGAAAATATTCAATAAGTTTTACCGGGTTGGCAATGCGGCCACCAAAGCGGCAAAAGGCACCGGCCTGGGGCTTTATCTCTCCAGGAAAATTGCACAGCAGCATAATGCAAACATTTCTGTGACAGATAATATTCCGGCGGGTTCTATTTTTACCGTTGAACTGAATTCATTTACCGAAAAAAGGTAGCTTAGCAGATGGCCGATAAAAAATTCTCCATATTACTGGTTGAAGATGAAGAGAACCTGCAGGAAGCACTGAAGCTTAACCTGGAGCTGGAAGGTTATGAGATCACCAGCGCTTACGACGGCGCAGAGGCCTTAAAGGCGGTAACAAAAGAACATTTCGACCTGATCATACTGGATGTGATGCTGCCTGAATTAGACGGCATCACGGTTTGCGAAACCATCCGGCTCAGTAACCCCGATATTCCTATCCTCATATTGAGCGCCAAAAACAGCAGCGCCGACAGGGTGCTGGGCCTGAAGAAAGGAGCCGATGATTACCTCACCAAACCCTTCAACCTGGAAGAGTTATTGCTTCGGGTGGATAAACTGATCAAAAAAAGCGAACGGTTGAGTGTGAAGGTTCCGGTACCGGAAATTTATGAATTTGGAAAGAACAAGATCGATTTTAAAGCATCAGAAGCCTATACAAAAAGCGGTGAAAGGATCACGCTTACCAAAAAAGAGATGATGCTGCTGAAGCTGCTGATCGAAAACAAAAATGAAGTTGTGACACGGGAAAAGATACTGCAGGTGGTTTGGGGTTACAATGTTTATCCCACTACCCGTACCATTGATAATTTCATCCTCAACTTCCGTAAATATTTTGAAGAAGACAGCCGGGCGCCGGAATACTTTCACTCGGTAAGAGGCGTAGGCTACAAATTCACTTATGCCTGAGTACGATAGGTATTCAGTAACTGAACGAGCTCATTCGCCTTTTCGTATAAAGCCTGCTTCTTTTCATGCTCCACTACCGGTGTGTATAGCTGGAACTCGATTTCTTCAATAAGATCATGTAACTGTATGGCTGTTTGATGTGCGATCCCCATTTTATCCATTTGAGCAATAATCGTTCGCCTGTTGAGTTCTTCGGGCAGAATAGATAGTTTTTTACACACCTGTTTCTTCAATTCTTCGTTCAAAGCCTGGTAAAATAATTTGCCATCGCCGCTCTGTAAAAGCTCTGCCGCTCTTTCAAAAGGATTTTGTTGCCGGTCAATGATCTCCTCGGCGGGTTTTTCATCCGCGGGCAAAGAGGTCTCTTTAAGTTGTGCAACTTCCTTCTCTTTTTTTACATCTTTCCTTAACCAGAAAATCAGTCCGAGTATAATAAGCACGGCAACCAGGCTAACCACCCGCAGCCGGTTCCTGAAAAAACTTACCAGGAATGAATCTTCCTTCTTAACCTGGTTCTCTTCTTTATTCTCTGCCGGCTTTCCGGTTCCGGGTGTTACTGTAACAGACAACGGTTTTGATTCAACGGATCGGTAAGCGCCCTGTTTGGGGTCGAAGAAGCTGAATGCCAATGCAGGGATGGTATAGTTTCCTGCTTTTGAAACAGCGAAAGGGAACTCAAAGATTTTCCTTCCGCCAACCGGCACGGTTCCTTTGAGCAGGTCGTCCGTTATTTTCGGATCAAATCCTTCGATACCGGCAGGCCATGTAATCTCTGGTGCATTCACCATTTGCAGGTTTCCTTCGCCACTGATTATTATCGCAAGCTTTCCTCCATCATCGGTGGAGAAATTGTTCTTTTCAACCTTTGTTTCGATGGTAAAATTTCCAACAGCTCCTTTAAAACCGGCAGGCTTGTTCGTTTCAGGCAAAGGCTTTACCGAAATGATCACCGGCTTATTCTGCAGTGTTACCCGTTGCAGTTCCATTCCTTCCGGTGGGATCATGGCATCAGAAAAATCAGCCATCGCTTCATTAAAAATATCCGGCCGCTGGTTAATGAATTCTGCTTTTATGAAGCGGACATTGTTCTCGATCTCTGCCGCTCCCAGTTCCAGTTCGCCCGGCAGCAAAGGATACAGTTGTACTTTCCGGATCACATACACATTATATTCCCTCCCGTCTTTTTTTTCCACCTGGTAATTTGTATTATCTGCCTGTTGCAGGTCGATCACTGAAAACCCGTTGAAAGAGGGGTTTTTAACCATATTACTTTCGCTCTTAAGGCGGGTATACAATTTATAGGTGGCCACAACCGGTTCGCCCACGTAACAGGTTTTGCGGTCCACTTCCAGCGTAACAAACATATTCCGGTGGATCTTTTCCTGCGGGTCTTCTCCTTTTTTCAGAATAAAATCCCGGTTTACCGTTCGGGGAGCCGGGTCGTCAAACATATCCATTCCTGCAAAGGGATTATTGGGGGTACTAAGTTGTATGGAATTACCCGTTGATGCAGAAAGTACTTTAATACTTACCGCATTACTCTTATATGCAGCCCCATCAGCCTTTGCCGTAGCAGGCGGGATCACAAAAGTTCCGGTACCCTTTGGCCTGATGATATAACTTAAGGCTATGTATTTCTTTACATTTCCGTTCACCATGCTCATTCCGCTTTCCTGGCCTGGACCACTAACGATGGTAAAATCTTTTAAGCGGGGCGGATCGATCTGCTGAACCTCGCCGGCATTCTCTACCGTAAATTTCAACTGGGCATATTCATTTTTTCCGATCGTATTGGGAGTAATACTGGCCGAAAACCGCACCTGTGCGATTGCTGAATAACCGGCAAATAAAAAGATCAATAAGAATGTCTTTTGTAAATACGCTTGCATAATAACAGGCATCAAAAATAACGGATTGGCAATTGCTTCGGGGGTTAAGAATGGTTAAACGGGCGAAATAAATTGTTAAACCATTTCCAGGAAATCACAGGTCGCCCAGTTGGGGGCGAAGCACTATTTCTTCCACACATGCCTGTGGAGATAGCTGGGCTGCTGCATAGATCATTCCGGCTATATCGGCTGCTTCCATAATGCGTTTGGGGTCTACACCTGTTCCGCTCCAGGAATCGGTATAGGCGGCACCGGGTAATACATGCGTTACCTTAATGCCGTGTGGCTTCATTTCTTCCCGGAGATTTTTACTGAAACCATACATTGCAAATTTGCTAATGCCATAAGCCCCGCCATTGGGATAGGCATTGAGTGAAGCAATGGAACACATGTTGAAGATATGACCGCTTTTGGCTTTCATCATGCCGGGCAATAATAAGCGGGTGAGGTGGTAGGCGCTGTACACATTTATTTCCATCAGGCTTTCCAGGTTACCGTCGTCTTCACCATAAGCGCTGCCGGGTAAATAAACGCCTGCATTATTCACCAGTATATCTGTTTTACCGCACAAGGCTTTTACCCCGTCTGCAAATGCCATTAATTCTTTTTTATTGGTCACATCACAAATCATCACATGCACTTTTGCTGAAGGAAAACGTTCCTGCAGTTCCTTGCCGGTTGCTTCCAGTTCGTTTTTAGTACGGGCGCAAAGAAAGAGCTGGTGGGGCTTTCCATCGGCGGCAAAACGTTCAGCGATCGCTTTGCCAAATCCTTTGGAGGCACCGGTTATTACAATATTCATGAGTAAAAACTTAATTGGTTATCTTGCAATGATAAGTAAAGTTAGTATTCCCTCATTTAAATACCCCATGCCGCCATACAAGCACCTGTTCTTTGATCTTGACCATACCCTTTGGGACTTTGATGCGAATGCGAAAGAAACGCTGAATGAACTGTATGCAATTTTCAGTCTGACCGAGAGAATAAATACTCCTTTTGAAGCCTTCTATCCAAAATATTTATTCCATAATGAAATACTTTGGGACCGTTACCACAAAGGCCTCATCACATCTGAAGAATTAAAGTGGAAAAGGATGTGGCGTACCATGCTGGATTTTAAAATTGCCGACGAACCCCTGGCCCGTGACCTGAGCGCCAAATTCCTGGAGATACTGCCCACTAAAAAACGGCTGTTTCCTTATACCATTGAGATACTCGATTATCTCTCGGAAAAGAACTATGAACTGCACCTCATCACCAATGGTTTTGAAAAGACCCAGTGGAGCAAATTAACCAACAGCGGCCTGGGTGATTATTTTACACATGTGATCACTTCGGAAGCCAGCAACAGCCTGAAGCCTAAAAAAGAAATCTTTGAGTTTGCGATGAATAAGGCGAAAGCCTCCTTACGGGAAAGCATCATGATCGGCGACAATTTAGATGCCGATATACAGGGCGCTATGAATGCCGGTATGGACTCGGTATTTGTGAATCACATCAATGCCGTAACCGGGTTAAAGCCCACGTATACAGTCACCCATTTAAAAGAACTGGAAGCCATTTTCTAAACCGGTGGAAATAAAAAACCCCACTCATTGCTGAATGGGGTTCTGAAAATTCTTGTGAATTACATTTTAGCTGTTGCTTTTTCTTTGTCTTTGCAGCAGGACTTAGCTTTTGCTTCTTTTGAGCAGCAGGTTTTTCCTTTAGCACATTTTTTCTTTTTTCCTTTGTCGGCTAACGCAACTCCGGTAACAAACATAAATGCAGTCGCTAATAAAAGTACTTTCTTCATGAACTAAATTTTTTGTTTAATTAATCAACGTAAAAGTAGGCCATTAATTGCAGGGTACCAAGCCCGATTTGTTAAATATCAGAGGCTGGCAATAACGGTAACACCGCCCTGTACGGCCTGGTTTAGCTCCACATTTACCCTGGTTCCGGGGGGTAAAAGCAGGTCTACCCGGCTGCCGAATTTGATAAACCCCATCTCTTCCGTCTGGTTCACTTTTTGGCCCACCTGCAGATAATTTACAATACGTTTTGCCAGGGCACCGGCTATCTGTTTAACGAGGATCTCGGTATTACTTTTCCGGATCACTACCGAATGCCGTTCATTTTCGGTAGAGGATTTAGGATGCCAGGCCACTAAGTATTTGCCTTTGTGGTACTGATTATATACCACTTCGCCGCTGATGGGATTCCGGTTCACATGTACATTGGCCGGGCTCATAAAAATAGACACCTGCAGGCGCTTGTCTTTAAAATATTCTTCATCCACGGTTTCTTCTATCACCACCACTTTACCATCGGCCGGTGCAATGATCGCATTTTCGCTGATGGTAAGTTTACGGTTTGGTATGCGGAAAAAAGAGATGAGAAATAATAACAGGCCAAGTGTAAGTACAAAAACAATATTACAGAGCCACATCATAGAAGCGCTGAAAAAATAATAAACAGACAGATTGATGGCGCCAAAGATCAATGTAGCGATGCCGATGCTTTTATATCCTTCTCTATGTATGGTCATTGGGGTGAATTAGGAGGCAAAGATAATGAGTTATTGGTTTGTGGTTTGAAGTTTATGATTTGAAGTTTGTGGTTTGAAGTTTGTGGTTTGAAGTTGGGTATCTAAGTAAACCAGGGCGCTTTATTTAAGGAACCGCTGAGCATAGATCCAAACTGCCGGCACGGCGAATAACAGATAATC
>DAOQRQ010000167.1:0-6635 GCA_035355815.1 Ferruginibacter sp.
TGCCTGCACCGGAAGTATGGCTACGCTCCCGCTGCTGTAATTACCTGCCGCCACCCACTTACCCGTTCTATCCACGCTTACATAACAGGGATGATCTCCGCCAGAAGCCTGTTCGTTGATATAAGTAAGGGTACCCGTTCGTTTATTAAAGGAGAAAGCCGCTATCTCACCGCCCCTGCCTTTATTGGCCGCATTTTCCTGAACAGCGTACACAAATCTTTCATCGGGTGAAACCGCAACAAAAGAAGGATTGGAGATCTGTGCATGACTTACTTCTTTGTAAGAACCGTCGCTGCTGTTGAAAAGGTATACATAGATGCCCTCGCTTTTACCGGAAGTATAACTCCCGGTAATGAGATAGTGCTGATCCTGCGCAGCAGTGATAAAAACAAAAAATAATAACAGGACTGTTAAATAGACCCGGTGCTTCATGCACCTAATATACAACAGCTTTACAGGATCGTATCAATCCAATGAAAGTAAAAGGGAAATATCTTATTGGTACTGAATATAGACCGGCCTGGGAGTCAGTTGCAATAATTCGCCGGGTGTAAACATTTCTGCCTTGCCGGCATTATCGTTCTTATAAAACAATTTAAAGCCGGTGAACTGCACGGGCTCTTTATATATATACTGCCGGTAGGTATCCTGTTTTAATACCTTGGCGCCAAAACCATCCATGTCCATCACCACCTGCACTTCGGGAACCTTTTTTATCTTGTCGTAACCGGTTACCATGCCTTGTGTAAAACGATGTACCACCAGTACTTTGGGACTGAGTTTGTTTTTACGTACGATCGCTGCCAGGATATCAATGGCATCATTAATATCGTCTGAAGAGAAGGTGCCGATCTTAGAACCGGGCCTTTCGCCGTTCTTCATCGAGAATTCGGGGTCGATGCCGAAATGCACATTGGGCATCTGCAAATATTTTTCAAATAAAGGTACTTCTGCCTTCACCGTGCTATGACCTACCTGTATGTCTATAAATACCAGGGCATTGATCTGTTTGGCCCAGTTCACAATGGTATCTATCTGATGAAAAGGCATACGCAACCGGTATTTGCCATCCCTGCCGGGAGCGCCCTGGGCGGTGGTGGCTATATAATGTAAGGCGGGTATTGTTTTTGACGAAGGATCTGCTGCCTGCCAGGCATCCACTTCCTGTTGCAGTTTTTTAAACATCGAGTCTTTTGGTATCTCTCCTAAAATTCCCATCCGTTTTGAATACAGGTTGCCGTAAAAGGCAATGATCCGGTGATCGGGGAAAATGGCGCCGGGTAATGGATAAACCGTTTTAACCGGCCATTTACCAGCCGCATCGTTATTACTCAGTTCCAGCATTTTTTTATTGTAGCCGGCTGTATCAATGGCAATGGCTGTTTCCGGAACAACAGCAGGAGAAAGTGCTGCCGGTGATTCCTTTGTGGTATCGGGATGATCCACCTGTGCTTCCACACTGATTATATTGGTATTATTTATCCCGCCGCAACTGACCAGGTTAAGATAAATAAGAGAAAGCAGTAAATACATCGGGAGTAAAAAATAGGATCTTTTCATAGTTTGGTATTGGATATTGATGCTGCATTCACAAATACTATACCCTAAAACTGAAAAACCACGGCTTTTCTTATACATACGAGGGTAAATTTCAGAATTGTTTTCCACAAAAGTATTTATCATTCCGGTAATATTCGGAAAAATACCAACAGGATGGTATTAATACGGACTGCAGGCCCCGTCCTCATACCCGCTTCAGCCAGCCCGTGATACTCATCCGGCTGCGGTTTGCCTTTAACACTTCATGCTCCGTTCTGTCGCTTTTAAAAAGAACAGCCGTTTTAGACAGGGGCAGGATATGCTGAATCGTACCGTTCTCATAAATCTGCAGTTGCCCGCCGTCTTCCTCCAGCCAGTTCTCATTTAAATAAGTGATGAGTGAATATTTCCGGTTATCGTCATTTTTAAACTGGTCTTTATGCCGTTTATAAAAACTTCCCTGCCCGTATACGGCATAATGAAATTCATAGGCATTGATGCCCGCATAACAGGTGCGGTTAAGGTGGTCTATAAAATCCTCTGCCTGCTGCAGGAATTCATCCTCAAATGCATTGCCGTGCTTTTTATCCAGCCAGTATATCTTATCACTTCTCATCTGCTGATCCATATCTTTCACCGCTTCATTTCCAATACCGGCGGCTGTCATCAGGCCCTCTTGCTGCAGTTGTTTAATGTTTTGCTGAAGACCTGCCGACAAATCCGTTGATAAAAACCCGGGGGCAATTCCAACATTGTTGGCAAGGTAGCTGTCTATAAGCAGGTCGAATTGTTGATGCATAATGATGATTGAGCAGGGTAAGATAGTTCTTTAAAAAACGGCAGGTATTTATTTAATAAAAGGGATGCAGGGCCGGCGCCCCAGTTTTTTTATATCGATTATTCAATATCTGTTGTACAAAGTGTAATTTTGCCCCAATACTAACCCCCCATGCAATATGTCCAAACTATCTTATCACAAAACGATGGTGAAAAGTATCTTTTTACTATCGCTGCTTTTTTTTAAGATCGCTGCTGCAAATGCCCAGGCCAGTTTTGGCGTAGCAGCCGGATACGGAAAGTCTACACTCAGTAAGATACAGGGCTCCATCGAACCTTTTAACAGGTATTCATCCAAAGCCAATTTCTGGGGTGGCCTGAAAGGCAGTGTTTCTTTGGGAGATAACGGATTGAGCCTGGCTTTATCGGCCATCTATAACAAAAAAGGCTACGATTATAAATTACAGAACTCCGTTGGCGCCGTTAATACCCTGAAGGACTCTTCCTTTTTACAAAGCCTGAACTATGTTGATGTCAGCCTTCACCTCATAAAAAAATTCTCTTTTGATGAGCATACCGGGATCTTCATCGGCGTGGGGCCGGTACTGAATGTACTCGTATCCGGTAAGGAAGAGATAGCCATGAGCTATTTCGGCAACAGCATTCCTGCCAGTAAAACAACCAATACCAAATTAAAAACGGGCAGTTCGCCCGGAACCTATAAACGTATGTTCCCCGGCATCAGCCTGGCTGCCGGGTTTGAATACCGGAGGTTTTCACTGGGAGTGAATTATAATATACCATTGGATTATTACTACATCGATGCCCGAAAAAAATTACAGCACAGCATAAAAACTTTCGGCGTAACCCTCGGTTATACCATCTTCAGCGGCAAGCCGCAGGAAAGAGAGAAAAAAGAAAAGAAAGAGAAGATTGAGAAAACCAGCACAAAGGTTGAACCGGTGAAATAGATTCACTGGCTGATACCGATGGCGACGGCATAAGAGACATTGCTGATAAATGCCCCGGTCATAAAGGAACGGCTAAGTATGGCGGTTGCCCGGTACCCGACAGCGACGGCGATGGTGTGAATGATGATGCAGATAAGTGCCCGTTTGTGGAAGGACCCGTTACCAACAACGGCTGTCCCGAATTCAAAGAACCCGTGGTACCTGTTTCAAAGGACACCCTGCGCTTTACCATTTATTTTGAACAGGCAAAATCAGAGTTGAAAACAAATGGTTTCAATACCTTAACGGAAGTGGTGCGGTTAATGAAAGCAAATCCCAAGCTGGTTGCCCAGTTCAATGGCCATACCGATACACACGGAAGCGTGGAAGCCAACAGCATCCGGGCATTCAGCCGGGCTTCGGTTTGCGCAGATTATGTAGCCAGCTTCTTCATCAACAGGAGCCGGTTGATCGTTGCTGCCTACTCAAACAGGGCCCCGGCAGCCGATCTGAATATTCCATCGATGCAATGGAAGAACAGGCGGGTGGAGATACTGTTGTATGAGAAATAAGAGAAATTAAAAATTAAGAATTAAAAATTAACAATGGCCCCTATTAATCGGGGCCATTGTTTAATTATATAAGCCGGATGGTTATGAGTGCATTATTACTGCTTATTTTTTCCCGGCCGTATCTGTCATCAGGTTGAGTTTATACAAAGACCTTTTCTTATGATTGATCACCATTCCAAATAATGGCTCAGGACTGTAGCCTTCTGCCGGTGAAGCACCCAGGAACATGCGGTATCCTTTACCTCCTGCAAAAAAACCGGTTTCGCCATCTTCCATTACAGAGATGCCCGTTGCATCTGTTCCATTCTCTCCATCCAATGCCATTACTACCCGGTTTTGTTTTTTACCTACGTTTATAACACCGATACCGCCCCGTTCAAATCCTTCATCATCGCAAAAAACCAGGCCGGATTGTTTGCCGATACGCTGGCCGATATTTGCATCGGGAACCCCATCACCCAAACATACCTTATCAAAACCCGTTCATCCAGTATCAGTATCCCGTTCGACTGGTGATCATAATCCTGGTACCATTTCATATACTGGCTGGCATTACCAAACTTGTGTGCCCACAATGATCTTACCCTTGCCGTATCGGTACGTACCCGGTTGCGGGCAGCGGGCAAGGGAGCCCCGATGAGTATGCGCTCTCTTCCCTCATCGTCTACAATAACAATGCCCCGGGCACGTAAAACCTTATTGCCATCGTATTCCCTGAAAGAAAAAAGGAATTGCGATGAAAGAATCAACAAAAGTAATGCAGCCAGCAGCATCAGCTTATTCAGGCGCTTTTTCTGCTTATCAAGCTGTTGCTGGAGTAATTCGATCTGTGCGTTCATGTTCATTTTTTTTGAGTGGAGAATTATGAGTTAAAGAACCGGTATTTTCCCAAACCGTTGAACGGTGAATACTATGAATTGAGTGAACTGCTGTATGAAATGAACCGGGTGCGTAACATAAAAAAAGGCCACCTGCTTTTGCAGGCGGCCTTTTAATTTCAGACTTGATTAAAACTATTGCTTGACCACTTTGGTTCGTAACGTTTTTCCAGCTTGCTGTACCTCTATGATATATACACCCGATACCGCACTGCTGCCAAACTGGTAGGTATCACCCGGCGCTCCTCTTTGCACCTGGATCAGTTTACCAGCCATATCGATCATCCTGATCTGCAGGGTTTCCTTTGCCTGGCTGTTCACTTTCAGGTTAAAGTAACTGCTGGATGGATTTGGCCATGCCGTGATCGAAAGTCCGGGAACTTCTGCCGCTGCCACTTTTGCACCGGCTACCGGAGCTGTTACCGGAGGCGCAGCACAAATGGGGTTTGTTGTAGCTACCACAGTTACCGTAGTGGTACAGGTGGATGTATTTCCATTCACATCCTTCACCGTCCAGGTGATGGTTGAAACACCCTGGTTGAATATTCCGCTTGCATTGGTACCCGTACCGGTGCGGCTGGTGGCCCCGGTAATTTTATAGGTTGTACTCAAGATCACACAATTATCACTCTGGATCAATGCGGGAACCGTGTACGTATTATTCGGAACCTTGCAGAAAGTTTGTGCAGGCGGACAAACAAGTGTTGGTGGCGTAACATCTTTTACCGTTACTGTGAACGAACACATTTTTGCATTTCCGGTTGCATCCGTTACTGTATATGTAATGGTGCTTACGCCGGTAGCATAGTTCATGGTTGGAACAAAGTTGATACCGGTAAGCGGCGATCCGCCGGAAGTAACTCCTGTCATTGCCCATGTCAGTTTCTCAACGCCGCAGTTATCATTAAATACCGGTGCCGGTACTGTTACCGGTGTGGCAGTACATACCGGGCCTGTGTTTGCGATTACGTTTGCCGGGCAGGTAATGGTGGGCAGTTGCGCATCGTTCACGGTTACTCTTTGTATACAGATTCTTGTATTACCGCTCTTGTCGGTTACCGTCCAGGTAACATAATTCACGCCGATATTATAAACAGCAGGTGCATTATTGGTAACACTTGCCACACCGCAGTTATCACTCGTTGTTGGCGTACCCAGACTTACCGGTCCGGTTTTATAACATTTGCCCGGATCGGTATTTACATGTTTATCAAGCGGGCATAAGATATTTGGTGGTACGGTTTCTATTACCAGCACAGTGAAAGAACATGTTTTTACAATTCCACCTGTGAACGTAGCAGTATAAGTAACTGTTGTTGTACCTACGTTCATATTCCGCAAGCCAAGGTAGTTGATGCCCGATGTAGGCGAATTCAATACCGTAGCGCCGGTCAGCTTCCAGGTAAGTTTGGTAAGCGTTCCGCAGAAAACAGGGTTGGGTGTGTTAATTGCCTTGAAGCATGGAATGTTAAGATCGGTAATTGTTTCGGTCATATTACCCGGGCAGGCAAAATACAAGGCCGGGTTCACTGTTACCGTTGCTGCGATGGGTTCACCAACGCATCCGTTTGCTGATGGCGTGATGGTAAACGTTACTGTTACCGGGGCAGCTGTTGTATTTGTTAATGCTCCGCTGATATTGCCTGTACCATTGGCCGCTATGCCAGTTACATCAGCGGTATGATCCCTTGTCCAGCTGAATGTTGTTCCACCCACGGCGCTGCTGTTAACGATGGTTGTTATAGCAGAACCCGAACAAATGGATTGAGCAGCCGGTGTTGCAACTGCATCCGGTATGGGGTTAACCGTGATATTATAAACCACCCAATCGCCCACGCATTCATTGGCATCAATGCTGTTGTTGTTATTTGCATCATAGAATGCACGGCGTTTGATCTGAACCGATCCGCTTATCAACG
>DAOQRQ010000168.1:0-6614 GCA_035355815.1 Ferruginibacter sp.
AAACTTTATGGCTTCATCATAGTTGTTCACTACTAAAGCGATGTGGGCTATGTGTTGGTTCATGATGCAAAACAGGGGATAAAAATTCACCGGTAACTGAAAAGGATACTTATTAAAGAAACGAAATATTGTTTAAAACCCGAAAAAGGTATCATGGTATTACCTAAAGAAAATACAGCGGTATCGGTTGCAAATGATAAGTAAGGCAGATCCGTTTCCGGAAAAGACAGGTTGTTATTAAGCACTCCCCGGGCCAACATTTCCAATTCCATTTCAACATACATGCGGTATTGCTGTTGTGCCAGTATACGGGCTGCCAGGTAGTATGCCGGGTCGGAGGGTTTTTTATCAACGGGTGATCTGTCTCTTATATTTTTAGCAATACCCGCCCGGGTGAAATAGAACTTATCCCTGTGTGTACGACCACTTATATAGTATTGGTAAAATTCCCGGTGGCGGTTATTGAACCGGTCTACCCGCTTTAACTGCTGCAGCCAATAAACAGCCAGTTGATCGTTATCGGCTGGTTTAAATAAAACAGCCTGGTATAGCAGCGTATAGTATTCTATGGCCGCCATGAACAAGGGCTTGATGTTTTTAAAGAAATGGATCTCATCTTTTTCGTCGCTGAAAACATAAGATGCTGAGCGTTTCTTTATTTTACCCAGGTAAGAGAGGGTAATACTGAAGCAGCCTTCCAGTCTTGTGATCTCATTTTTGCTAAGTGCTTCCAGCTGGCCGATCTCTTCCTGCATCTGGGCATAAAGCTGCATCGAACTGAAGTTCATTATGGGTTAGTTATTGCTGATGATTGACACGGATTATATCATACATGCAAAAGCGCTGCAACGGTTGCATGCAGGGTGGTATAAAATACCAGGTGAAAACAAATACTATTGCTTTATAATTCTCTGTTTCCAGGTATGTTCTTCCGCCGTGATGGTTATTAAGTAAATTCCGGCAGGAAGTTGTTTGGACGGACTGAGCTCCCATGCAGTACCCCTGTGCAATAACTGCTGGCTTAAAACCTGGCCGCCATAAATATTTGTAATGGTTGCAGCAGCAGCCGGGTAATTTCCGGGTAAGCTGATAAACAGCCTGTCGGAAAAGGGATTGGGATAGATGCGTAATGAAGTTATTGGTTTTTGAATGGCTTTCACAACGGGGCTGTAGGCAATGAATTCTGTAGCCGTATCGGTATATTTTATACGGTAATAATTCAGCCCTGTCCGGATGGTTGCATCAAAATAAGAGTAGCCGGCCGTATTATTCTGCTGCCCGGAAACAAAGGAGTGAATGGGGATGAACTGCCGGGCATCCATTGATGTCTCTATAGTAAACACACCTGTGGAAGAAGGGTTCTCCATTTTCCAGTAAAGCGCATTGCCATCGGAATGCTGCTCTGCATAAAAGGAAATGAAACGGGTGGGCAGTACCACAATGGTTCCGCAACTCACACATCCCCTGAACAGGTTGGCCGTTCCCCAATTGGGTTTGCATCCCCAGGGAATACAGGTGGAATCGGTGCGATGCGTTAATCCCAGGCACATATTGATATAAGGATTAACCGTGGTAAGCGTATCCCATAATTGCGAAAATTCAGAAACGTTCACGCAGGCAAATTGTTCGGGGGCAAAATAACTGTTCTTTACTTTGTTATATAGCACCGTCATGATCGTCTGGCTTCCTTTTCCCAGGCATACACTTCTTACCGAAGCCTGTGGATCGGTGATAAGCCCGTGAAAATAGGCTTTGCCTTTGTTTACAAACCAGGAGTTGGCATTGTTGATGACAAAGTACTGGTTGTTCATTTTAAAAACAGATGTGAGTGTGGCATTGATGACCAGGTTTGGTTTTGCAGGACTGGCCCAGCCATTCTCCAAAGAAAGATTTCGCAATACTTCCAGTGTTCCGAAATTATACAGGCTGCAGTTGCCGCGGAATACAAGGCCGGCGCCTTCGCCATTACCAATTACAAAACGGCCGCCGGGTTGTATAAAAACTTTACCTGAGTCCATATAAAATTTATCTACGGTAAGGTTGCCGCAAACCACCAGGGTTCCTCCTTTCAGGGTAAGCATGTTCAGTGTAGCTGTGGGCCCGTAATACCATTTGGTGGTTGAGCTGTTTAGCACTTCACCATCGGTTACCAGTGGTTCGGTATTGGTACAGGTGGCTGTGGGGGCCGTTAAACATTGACTGTGAAGGTTTGCACCAGGGATGAAGGTCAGCAATAAAAAGATGACCGGGTACATGAAACGGTTTTTCATACAGTTGGTTTTTTGGATATTGAATTTATTGGGTTTTTGGCACAGCAACCGGTACCGTTTTTCAGTAAGCAGTCGCATGGTAAACCTATGCACTTAAAAAAAGAAACAGCAACGAAGCTGCAGCAGTTGAAAGAATCACTGCATTAGTTGTAGAAATCGGCACACAAACAAAAACCGGTTGCGCCTATTCGCCCAGCCATTTTTTAAAATTGAGGATACGTTCCCGGCTTACAATCATTTCTTTTTCAACTGCGGGGTTGAGGTTTATCTTAAAACGGTTGCCGGGATAGGCATGAATGACCAGTATGGAATTTATGGAAATGATATACGACCGGTTGATGCGGAAGAAGAGCTGCGGATCAAGCATGGTTTCCAGTTCATCCATCCGGTATTCGATAAGGAATTTCCGGTTATCGAATGTTTTGAAAAAGATAAAGCGGTTATCGGAGAAGAAATAGGCGATGTCTTCCACAGCAATGGATAATAGTTTCTGCTGGTAGGTTACCAGGAATCTTTTTTTAACGGCCTGTTGCAGCGAAGAGGGCGCCAGTTCTTCGCCGGGGTAATTACCGCTGTAATTACTCCGGGTTGGCAGCGGGTGAATATCTGCACCGGTTTGCTTTGGCTTCAATAAACATTTCTGCAGGTAATCCAGGTTGTTTACCCGGAAGGCCAGGTACACCAGGTGATTGCTGCTGGAGGTAATGATCAGTTTTGCTTCGATGTTTCGGTGAGTGGCTCCCAGCAACAGCCTGTTCACCAGCACCAGGTCGGGCAGGGGAGATGTATTGATCCGCTTCAGTAATGTTTCCACGTCTTTCACCACCGGCAGCACTTCTATACTGCTGTCGATGGAATAAAGGGTACGGATCACTTTACGCAGCACCTGTTTTTCGGGCTCTACAATTATTACTTTCATGGCTTTTGAAAGGCTTACTTTAACTGCAAGTTTATTTTTTAGGCTCAACTGTTCAAGCCAAACAGGAATGAACTGAAAAAATCAATGGATGAGTTGTGCCCGGTGGCCGCGGAATTTTGGTGAGGCTTACGGGTTATCCTGCCGAAATGAAATTATATAGGGATTCAGGATAGGTTTATGTTCCGGTCGGTGGAGACACCGGCCGGGGCGGAGATCAGTGGCTATTGCAGTGGCTTCAACGCCGGACTGTTCTCCAGGAACATACGGAAATTATGATCGGGCCGGTTGATGACGTCATTGTGTTCCTTCAGGCTGTGAATGAAGATGACCGGGTTGTTTCTGATCATGTCGACATCAACGTCTTTTTCTTCAGGGTTGATGAGGGCGATATTTTTTTCACGAAGTAATTTCATCATAACGGAAGACACTTCATCGGTGCCGCCCCCCTTGTTGGTATAAAGGTTTATGAATTGGTGTGATGCATCTGCCTGTATCCAGTTGGTATATTTATCTACCTGGCTGTAGAGCCCGTCAAATAAAATAACCTGCTTTACTTCCACAGCACCGTTTTGCAATATGTGAGCCATCACCCGGAAGGCGCCGCTGTGGCCGGCCAGTACGATATTACCAGCGACTGCTTTTTTACCAATGACCTTTTCTTTTTTCAGTTTATTCAGCACATCATTCAGCAAAAACCTGAAAATGTCTTTCTGCTCCAGTTTGCCGCCGTAGCTGTCGGGGGAGTTCTTTGCCGATTCGGGGAATACCAACACGGCATTTCGGTTTGATGCAAGGAATTGTTTGCTGAGTTCAAAATAAATGGCTGAACTGTCAATATTGTTCCGCCAGCCATGGAACCAAAAGATAACATCAACCTGTTTGGCCGCTTCTAACTGCGCCGGAACAATGATAAGTACACTGCTGTCGCTGTAATGTTCGGCAGCAGGATATAATTTATTATTGTAACGATGGCCGTTGGATCTTCCTGTATCCGGAAAAGAAGTAAAGGCGGATGTGATGCGGAAAACTTTTTCTGCTTGTGCGAATGATGCCAGGCCTGACAGTAATGAAAAAATAAAAAATGCAATTCTCATTATGAATGATTATGGTTACAAGGTACTAAGATGAAAAAACTTATTGACAATACTAAATAGATCTGGTTCCTGGCCGGTGAGCAGAGCCCCGCAAAAAATGTTTGGCGGTTGTTAATCATTCTTAACAAATTGTGGCCCGGTATATGGTTAAGGGGGTTTGCAAGCATGAAAAATCTTTACAACAAAAACTGATCTGTCCCATTCGGGTGTTCAGGTTTCCCAGGCTAACATATAATAAGATATTACGGAGATGCATCAGTATCCCGGTAACCATCTTGTGTCCTTAAGCGAACTGCAAAAAATAAATCAGCGGGCCTGGCGTATTTTTTTGAGAGACCGATCTCATGTATTCATTATTAAGTAACAAATAAACCAATTTACTATGAAATCTGTAACATTTAAAAAACCACTTGTCCTTTTAGCAATGGTTGCATTTGCCTTCGGCGCATGCAAAAAAGAAGACATGACAAAATCAATGCTTGATCCCGGGCAGGTAAGTGAAATACCAATTCAGGCAGACTCGGCTGCCATGGACGATCCAACGGAGCTGGTTTCATTGGTAAGTAAACCTTTGGGCACCTACTACATCAGTGCTTTGGGTAATAATACAACCGGTGACGGCACCGCCGGTAAACCCTGGAAAACGCTGTATAAAGCAACCGCTAATGTAACAACAGCAGGAAGTATTATTCATGTGAATGCCGGTACATATACGGAAACCAGGCAATGCAACCTTGCAAAAGGGGTAAGCATTGAAGGTGATGGCAGCGCCACTACCATCATTAAAAGCACGGTATCGGGAGAATGGTCGGTATTTCTTGCGCTCGAATCTCCGCAGGATGCGGTCGGCAATCAACAGATCTCGGGTATTACGATCGATGGACGGTACGTCAGTGAATCTAACAATAAAACCTGGATAGGTATCTGGGTCACCGGCCGCAGCAATGTTCATATCCACGATACCCGGATCATTAATTTCAGGGACAGGGGTGTGATCTTTGATGGCAACGATGCTACTGATCCTGTCACCGATCCGGGCCACCATGCAACCGGGAATAAATTTTATAACAATACGGTTTTAAATTCAGCTGCAGGTACCGGCAATTATGGCGGCGGACTTTTAAATATCGGCGGACAAATGGGTATGGAGATCTATAACAACACCATGATACAGGATCAGCGTGTGGCGTTTAAGAATGGCTGGCCCATCAAATACTGGGATAATGGCTGGCTGAAAGGCGTAAAGATCTATAACAACACCCTTAAGAAAGCTCCTTACCAGGGTAACTATCCCGGACAAAACGGTGATTGGGATTTTGCCATCGAGTTTTTTAATATCCAGGGGCTGGAGATAGCCAATAACAATATCCAGGGAAGCATTGATCTTAACTACAATAAAAAAGGTTCTTATGCTTACTCGGCATGGATACACCATAACACATTGAATCATGCAACCGCTAATACAAATTTTGAAAGCGGTATCATACTGGAATTCAGAACAGAATCTGCACTGATCGAGAACAATGTGTTTAACAATGTATCAAGCGGTGTTCAGTTCAACACCCGAACCGTAAGTAATAACGGCGGTTATCCAAACCCGGGCGGAGGAACACCAGCGGGCGGATTCAGCCAGTTAAAGGATAATATCATCCGAAACAACCTGTTCTCGAATATTTACCAGGGCAATGGTACGGGTACGGCTGCAGGTGTAACGGTGATCAGTGAGAACGGCAATGACCCGCAGATACAGAATATGAGTATTTACAACAACACCTTCGTTGCCAAAGCGGGCAAAGCGCCGTGGATCGGTCTCGACTTTACCTCCGGAGAAAACGGCAGTGCCACCGGTGTTAATATCCGCAACAATATCGTAACCGGTTTTCAAGATGCCTGGTTAAAGGGAAGCTCTGCTACCCGTATGACCGGTGTAATGGTTACACACAATGATGCATATGGCAACGGCAACAGTAATGTACCCAGCTGGCCAGGCGGCAACCCGGGTAGCTACACCTATGCGAATCATATAACAGCTAATCCTTTATTTGTGTCTACCTCTGATTTCAGAATACAATCTGCATCGCCTTGTGTAAACACAGGGATCAATGTAGGGATTCCTTTTATCGGTACTGCTCCCGACAGGGGTTATGTTGAATTTGGGCAGTAATAGTTCAATGTCCTTTTGGTAAACTGTAAAGAGCCTCCGAAGAGGCTCTTTTTTTTATAGATACAATAATGCATTCCTGTCAGTTTATCTGCGCTTGTGACTTTAGCCAGTTGTAAACAGATATCTCACTTTGTGTATTTGAAGGCAGGCGGTTAAGGATCAGGTTC
>DAOQRQ010000169.1:0-6592 GCA_035355815.1 Ferruginibacter sp.
CGCAGGAAGAAAGCTGCGGTAGGCAACAAGGTGCCGATGGTATTGGATGCGCTTAATAATTTTACATCGGCATCCGTCATCGTTTCCAGGTGATCAACAGAAACCGCATTCAGTTTAATGGCCGATTCAATGCCGCCGATGCTGTTCAACTGGTTCACGTGCAGTTTGGGTTTTAAGCCGTAACGCATTCCGGCCCGGCAGATGGTTTCCATTTCTGCAGGAGAAAAGAAACCGGTCTCGCAAAACACATCCATATAATCGGCGAGCTTTTCTTTGGCAATTACCGGCAGCATTTCGTTGATGATGCTGTTGATATAACCGGGGTGATCTTCTTTATATGCAAGCGGGTAGGTATGGGCACCCAGGAATGTTGACCGTATGGAAAGCGATGACCTTTCTTTTAATCTCTTTATCACCCGCAGCATCTTCAGCTCCCCTTCCACAGTTAATCCATAACCGCTTTTTATTTCCACGGCGCCGGTGCCCAGTTTACTTATTTCTTCTAACCTTTGCCAGGCACTGTTAAAGAGTTCATCTTCCGTTGCTGCATTCAGTTTTGCGGCAGAATTTAAGATGCCGCCGCCTTTGGCAGCTATCTCCGCATAACTCATCCCCTTTATCTTATCAATGAATTCTTCTTCACGGGTCTTTGCAAAAACAAGGTGGGTATGACTGTCGCACCAGGCGGGTAAAACAAATTGTCCATCTGCATCGATCACCACTTTGGGTAACTGCGGTACTTTCAATTCCAGTTCGTACATAGCGCCGTATTCAGCAATGATACCGTCTTCTATCAAAACAAAAGCATCGTCAATAACAGGCAGGTTAGCTAATGCTTTGCCCCGGAGCAGTTCATTCTGCTCTCTTACATTTACCAATTGCCTGATATGGGTTATTAGTGTTGTCATTTTTTAAATGGTCAGACGGGGGGCGTCAGACCAGGTATTTGTTTTACTTAGTTTTTGTCAGTGTTACTCTTTTCCGGATGAAATAAGTTTCAGACATATCCATATAGCGTATGCCTTTTGTATAATTTAAAATACCGGGACCAAGGTTTATCATCTCCTGGAAATCGGCAGAGCGGAAATTCTCCACGCCTTCTCTTTCGGCAATGATGGTTACCCGTATGCCCCTTCGCCTGGTATCCACAATATCAAACTGGGCGCTGTCGAAACTTAAGCGGTTGCCATCTTCGTAAATCCGGAAAGAATTCTTTTCAATGAGCTGTTTCCCGGCCGGGTCCGTATGAATGAAGTTAAAGATGAGAGAGTCCTTCATATCAACTACTTCCAATTTTGTTTGAAAAGTAACCTGTACTTTTTCCTTATCGCCCCCGGTGTATACCATGGTACCCGTCCAGTTACCAACCAGGTCTTTCATTTCCTTCTCGGTAAGGGCTACAGCCCGTTGAGCCATTATGCTAAACGGCAAGGCCATCAATAATATGCTCAGAATTATTTTCATCTTATTTTTTATCTAATGAAAAAGAATAAGGTACATCCGCTGCCGATGCACCCCATGTTTTACCAGGCACGCTGCCCATATTTATTTTTAAGCTGCCTCCTTTAAAAATATCAAAATGCCCCAGCCAGTTCTTTGTATAGGCAAGCCCGTTCTTTGTTACCGACTGAACGTATTTATTGGCCGCATTGTTCTGCGGCGCTTCAATGATGAATATTTTTCCGTTCTCTAAATGCAGGGTTATTTTTTTAAACAGCGGCGCTCCCATTACATATTGATCGCTGGAAGGACATACGGGGTAAAATCCCATGGCCGAAAAAATGTACCAGGCGCTTGTTTGCCCGTTGTCTTCATCGCCGCAATAACCATCGGGGGTGGGTTTGTACATGCGGTTCATCACTTCCCTTGCCCAGTACTGTGTTTTCCAGGGCTGGCCGGCATAATTATATAAGTAGATCATGTGCTGTATGGGCTGGTTGCCGTGTGCATACTGTCCCATGCCGGCGATCTGCATCTCCCTAATCTCATGAATGGTTCCGCCGTAATAGGTATCGTCGAATGTGGGCGGCATGGAAAAAACAGAGTCCAGCATTTTACAGAACATTTCTTTTCCGCCCATCAGGTCTATCAATCCCTGCACATCATGAAACACACTCCAGCTGTAATGCCAGCTGTTGCCTTCGGTGAATGCATCGCCCCATTTAACCGGGTTAAAGGGCGATTGAAATTTGCCGTCCTCGTTCTTCCCCCGCATCAGTTTTGTTTCGGGATCGAATAAATTGCGGTAGTTCAAACAGCGTTTTGCAAAGAGTTCAATCTCTTCTTTTGGTTTGTTCAATGCTTTGGCGAGCTGGTAGATGCAGAAATCGTCGTAGGCATATTCCAATGTTCGTGCTGCATTCTCATTTATCTTAACATCGTAAGGTACATAACCGAGTTTGTTGTAGTAATCAACACCTTTACGCCCAACAGCACTAACCGGGCCTTCGTTGTTGGCGCCGTGCAGCAAAGCCTGGTAAAGGGTTTCAATATCGTAACCACGCAATCCTTTTATATACGCTTCGCTCACTACAGAGGCAGAGTTATTACCGATCATGATATCGGCATAACCCGGGCTGCTCCATTCCGGCAGCCAGCCGCCTTCTTTATAATCGTTGATCAGCCCTTCCTGCATTTCTTTGTTGATGGAAGGAAACAGTACATTCAGTAAAGGATACAATGCCCGGAAAGTATCCCAGAAGCCGGTGCCGCCATACATATAGCCCGGCAGTACCTGTCCGTTGTACGGACTGTAATGAACGATCTTATTACCTGCATCAACCTCGTACAGTTTATTGGGAAACATCACGGCCCGGTACATGCATGAATAAAAGGTTCGCAGTTGTTCATCGGTACCGCCTTCCACCTGTACGGCATTCAGCACTTTCTCCCATTTGTTCTTTGTTTCGTTTTTAACCGCATCAAAACTCCGGTTGCCCAGTTCTTTCAGGTTTTGTTCGGCCTGTTCAAAGCTGATGAAGGAAGAAGCCACCCGGGCATGCACCATCTCACCCTTTCTTGTTTTAAAACCCACCACCGCCAATGCATGACTGTTGGTTATTTCCAATGAGTCGATGGCGCTGTTGGTTTCGCTGATGGTTTTTGTAAAAGCGAATGCCTTATCAAAATAGATAACAAAATAATTTTTGAAGTTGATCAGTTTGCCCCGGCGGTAGCGGGTGCTGTAACCGATGATCTTTTTTTGTTCGGGAATGATCTTTATATAAGAGCCTTTATCAAAAGCATCGATCACAAAGGATGAACTGTCTGATTGCGGAAAGCTGAATTGAAAATGAGCGGCACGTTCGGTAGTGGTAAGTTCCGTGGTGAGGTCTGCATCGGCTAAGTACACTTTATAGTAATAAGGCCTTGCTTCTTCTGCTTTGTGAGAGAACCAGCTGCCCCGGTCTGCTTCCTTCCATTTTAATCCGCCGGTAACCGGCATGATGGAGAACTGTCCGTAGTCATTCATCCAGGGCGAAGGCTGATGCGTTTGTTTAAAGCCGATGATCTTTTCGGCGCCGTACATGTATTGCCATCCGTCGCCATTCTTATTGGTTTGCGGCGTCCAGTAGTTCATGCCCCAGGGCGTGCCGATGGCTGGATAGGTATTGCCATTGGAAAGATCGGGCTTTGAATAAGTACCCATTAAGGTATTCACCAGGTCTGCCTTCAGTATACTTTGCGCCTGCAGGATAAGGAGATTAAAACTAAAAAGCAGCAGTAAGGTTGTCCTTTTATTCATTTGGGTTTTGTTAATTCGTTAATCCGGTAATTCGTTGATCCGTTAATCCGTTGATCCGTTAATTCGTTAGGCGGATCAACGATCATAATTTTTCGAAGACTTCTTTTGCAAACTGTTCCAGGCCCGGATCCCTTGCCCCCATTAAAAGTAACACAGAATTGCCGGATAAATGGGAACGAACCGTATCCAGGAAATGGTTGCGGTCTTCTGCAAAAAATGCATTCTTTCCCAATGCCTTTATATCGTTGATAAGGTCATTGGCAGAAATATCTTTCACGGCAGTTCCGCCGGCATAAAATATCTCACTCATCCATATCTCGTCCTGCGGCCTTAGTGCTTCAGCGATCTCTTTTACAAAATCGTTGCGCAAAAAACGGGTGGGCCCGTACCCATGCGGCTGAAACCAGGCCACTACCTTTTCTGCCACGGGCTGACAGGCCCTGATAGCCGCTGCACATTTCACCGGGTTGTGGGCATAATCGTCGATCACCCAAACGCCGTTCTTTTTACCCAACACCTGGTTGCGGCGGTAAATGCCTTCATAGTTCCTGAGTGCATCGGCACAGGTTTGCAGGTCAACACCTATTTGATTTGCTACGGCTACGGCAGCCAGGGCGTTTTCCATATTGTGCTGCCCGATTGAATTAATTAAGAATGAAGAATTAAGAATTGAGAATTGAATACAGAAACCTTCCTGTTTAAAGTTCTTTGCGATATAGCCGGCTTCTGAATTTTCATCAGAGGCAAAATCATTTTTTATATCCTGCGAAAGTTTTTTTGCCAGTGCATTGGACCGGTTGACGATGAATTTTTTACTGTTGTTCTTAAACGTGGTAAAAATGTTCATCAGCTCATCGATCTCCTGGTGGTCTTTATCAATGTTCAGCAATAACCCGATCTCCGGTTCGTATTGAACGATGGAGCCATCGCTTTCATCGGCTTCTATCACCAGCCAGTCGCCTGCTCCTACTTTTGCATTTCCGATCTTTCCTTCTTTGATGATGCTTACCAGTCCGGCACCACTGATGATGCTGGGCTGCAACCCCGCCTTATCCAGGATATCGAATAGCATGGCGGAAGTGGTACTCTTACCCGATGTACCGCCCACGGCGATGGTCTTTTTACTTTTGGCGATCAGGGCCAGCAGTTCAGATCGTTTGATGATGGGAATACCCTGCTGTTTTGCTTTCTGCACTTCAAACACGGTATCTTCTATGGCGGTGGAAACAACCACCAGGTCTGTTTCACCGGTAATGCCTTCGCCGTTCTGCAAAAAACAGGTTATGCCTTCGGCTTCCAGTTTTTCTTTTGTTTCATTGAATTCACCTTCTTTAAAATAGCGGTCGCTGCCGCTCACTTTTTTTCCGGTGCCTGCCAGGTATTGTGCAATGGCGCTCATGCCCACGCCGGCCACACCGATAAAAAACACGTTCTTAAAATCATGGATACTTTTCGCCATCACAATATTTTTTTTGTATGCAGGGTTTTATAAGCGATCGCAAAACTGGTTGCCATTAAAAGGGCACCCAGGAAGAAAGGGGCGCCGGGTAAATAGATGGGCGCTTCGCTGTGCGTAAAATAAAAGAAAAGATTGTTCATCACAAAGGGGCCGATGATGGCAGCAAGGCTCATCGTACTGGTAATAGCACCTTGCAATTCGCCCTGTGCATTGGGCGGCACTTTACCCGCCATTACTGCCTGCAGGGCCGGCTGTGCAATACCGCCGAGGCAATACGGCACCAGGAACACGAACATCATCCAGCTTTTATCGGCCAGTCCGAATAACAACATCCCCACTGCATAAAGCGCCAGACCATAATACAGACTTTTTTCACTTCCTATTTTTGGATTGATGATACGGGTGAGGCCTGCCTGCACCAATGCCACCAGCACACCCACCACGGCCAGGGAAATACCTACCATTCCTTCACTCCAGTTAAAACGATGTATGGTAAAATAACTCCAGTTGCTCATGATGGCATGCGCAGCAATGTATAATAAAAGGATGCTTATAATAAGCGGCATTACTGCCGGGAACTTCATCAATTGCAATAAAGAACCAACCGGGTTTGCCCGTTTCCAGTTAAACTCCCTGCGGTTCTCCGGTTTTAAAGATTCCGGCAACACAAAAAAACCATAGCCCCAGTTAAGCAACGCAAGTGCTGCAGCCACGTAAAAGGGAACCCGTTCTCCAAACTGGCTTACTACCCCTCCCATCAGCGGGCCGATGATAAACCCAAGTCCGAATGCAGCGCCGATCATGCCGAAGTTCTTTGCCCGGTTATCTGCGTTACTTATATCGGCAATGTATGCGGCGGCCGTGGTAAAACTGGAACCCGTAATGCCGGCAATTATCCTGCCGATGAACAGCCAGGCATAAGTGGGCGCTAATGCCATAAAAATATAATCAATACCAAAACCAAATAAGGAAAATAACAGCACCGGTCTGCGGCCGTATTTATCGCTGAGGTTTCCCAGTATGGGAGCACAGATGAATTGAGTAGCAGCATACGCCACCATCAAATAACTCCCGTATTTGGCAGCCGTGCTTATATCTACATTATTCAGCCTGGAAATAAGCCCCGGCATTACCGGGATGATGATACCGAAACCGATCACATCGATTAGCAGGGTGATGAAGATAAAACCGACGGCTGCGTTTTTATTGGAGGCCATAGTTAGATGCAGGATCTTTCGCTTGCAAAATAACGGTAAATATTAAGTTACAGGCATAAAAAAAAGGCTCGTTGCTGAGCCTTCTATCGAAAGTAAATCAGTTATTACCATCTTTTACCGCCGTTGCCGCGGTTGTTAGAATAACCACCGCCACGACTTCCGCCGGTTCCT
>DAOQRQ010000170.1:0-6582 GCA_035355815.1 Ferruginibacter sp.
TGCGGTTTATCCACCCTTTTTTTGTGAACTGGATATTATCGTACACAACAAATTTATCAACTGCATTGATGAGCTGAAAATATCCGATATACGGAAAGATATAGGGCTGCATGATGGCGATCTTCATCAGAAGCAGGATTTAATCAGGTCGCATATATTAATAACGTCTTTTTCTGCCAGTTCGTAATACAGGGGCAGCGCCAGTACCCGCACACTCACCGATTCAGAAACAGGACAGGATTCGCCGCTGTATTGTGGCAGGTGGTTGAGCGAAGGATAAAAATATCTTCTCGTGATGATGTCGTGCTGCTGAAGCAATGCTTTCACTTTTTGTACCCGCTCTTCGGTATCCATCACCACCGGGTAATAACTGTAGTTATAATCCACCTCATGTAAAGAAACGGGTTTTTGCAGCGGCAGATCTTTTAAACGTGAATCGTACAACGCTGCGATCTTTTTTCTGCTGGCAATAAATTCTTCCATCATGGGCAACAGGCACAAACCCATAGCCGCATGCAGTTCAGAGTTTTTTCCATTGATCCCGATCGAAAAATGTTCATCCCCTATATGCCCGAACTGCCGGTACAGGGTCATCTTCTTTGCCAGTTCATCGTTGTTGGTGACAATGGCCCCTCCTTCCACGGTGTGAAATATTTTGGTGGCATGAAAACTACAGGTGGCAATATCGCCGTAAGACAACACCTGCTGGTTTTTATACCGGGCGCCAAAAGCATGGGCTCCGTCGTAGATCACTTTAAGGTTATGCCGCCGGGCGATTTTTTCAATAGCTTCCACATCACAGGGGTTGCCGTATACATGGGTTGCCAGGATGCCAACGGTTGCCTTTGTTATGAGGGCTTCGATCTTTTGCGGGTCGATATTATAATCCGTTTCATTTATGTCGGCAAAAACCGGCCTGCAGCCTTCCCACAAAATTGAATTGGTGGTGGCCACATAGGAAAAAGGAGTGGTAATGATGTCGCCCTGTATGGCAAGCGCTTTCAGGGCTATTTGCAGGGCGATGGTTCCGTTGTTCACGTATATCAGGTGTTTTACCCCCAGATATTCTTTCAGTTTCTGTTCTAATTCCTGCACCAACGGGCCGTTATTGGTGAGCCATTGGCGTTTCCAGATCCCTTCCAGGTAGCTGTTATATAAGGCTGGTTCGGGTAAAAATGGTTTTGAAACGGGTATCATTCGGTTTCTACATTATTTTTTTGCAAAGATGGACAATATTATGCCTTTCTGAAACTTTAAATCCAGTATCCAGTTGGCAAGTAAAAGAAAGGGTATAAACACTATAAAGCACAAGAGGATGATCTTGATAAAGATGTTGAGGGAAGACAGGATACCGAATAAATAATCCGCGAAGAAATAAACGGCAGCGGCTGTCACGAGCAGCAGGAAAATATCTTTAATGATCGTATTCACTTTTATCCCGGGTATCCTCACCCGTACGATAAACATGAAAGCGACCGGTACAATGATATAATACCCCGCCAGCATAGCCAGGAAATACCCCTGCAAAGAAAAATACGTAGTTAAAAAATAGATCAAAGCGGTGATAAGGGAATGTGCAATAATGGCCACGGCCGTACTTATTCCATACAACTGGAAGGAAGTAAATATTCTTGAGAACAACGTATCAAATATTTTGGAAGGCAGTAACAGGGAGAAGAAGAAAAAACAAAATGCAGTGGTGGCAATCGAGTTTTTCTGAAACGTTCCCCGCTCAAAAACAACCTGGATTATTTCCTGGTTGGCAATAGCCATTACCAGGGCAATGGGAGCCAGGATGACGAAAAGTGTGTTGAGAATATTGATCAGCAGTTCATTCGTACGCTCTACATCTTTTTTGGCTGCCAGTTCCGAAAACTTGATACCAGTAACAGAAACGACCTGGGTTAATATGAATACTTCCGGAAGTGCCGCCAGTGTTTGTGCCAGGTTGAAAGAGGTAATGATACCCGTGCCCATCCCGGTTAAAAAATAAATGGTGAGAAAATTACGAAGCCATACGGGTAAAACATTCGCCAGCATCAGCCCGATATTTTTCCAAACGGTTTTGTCTTTTAAAAAACGCACTGCATAAAAATCCCATTTCTGGAAACGCCGCAGAGTATAGAAGAGTATGAGAAAGTTAACAAAATACCCGATCACAATACCAACCAGGGTGCCTGTGATGCCAAGCCGTTCGTGAAAGAAAACAGTGAACAGGATGGAAAAAACACTGTTGATCAAAGCCGATATGATCGATGCCGTAAAGAACTTATAAGAAGTAAGTATGGCCGAGAGCAGGTTATTGGAAAGCTGGAACAGGATGATAAGACTGCCGAGATACAGCAGGTTATAATGGCTGCTGAGCACCCCCACATCATACTTTGAGAATAATGTGAAAAAGAAGACCGGGCTGACAAAACCAATGACCGCCAGCAATATTCCGAACAGGATATACCCGTAAATAAAAAAATTGAGGAACTTCTGCGCCTCGTGTTCGCCCTTTCGCTCCCGTATCTTCATGGACTCCGGAACCAGCACGAAATAATCGATGCTGTTGATCGTACCGGTAATGAGTACGGCCACCGCCAGTATGTAAAAGTAGATATCCGTACCGGCATTGGCGCCAAAGTAAAAAGTAATAATGAGCGTATTCAGGAAACTGATTCCCTTGGCAACTACGTTCAATATTGTAGACAGAACTACTCCCCTTTTATATGATTCTGATTTGAGCAAATTTTCTTACCGTTTGGTTTGCAAAAGCGTTTTATCCTGCAGATGTTTCATGTTGTTCTATTTACTGTTTCGTACTCCGTGCACAAGTTTAATAACCTCACCCGTTTCCCGGATGCCCACTCCTCTTCCTGCAATGATCTCTTCATAGCTTTTTGTATGCAGACCAGCGAAGCCATCATTAAACTCAATGATTTCTTCGTCAACCGTAATCATGCGGTGGCTCTGCCTGCCTTTATTGCGAAGCGCTTCCGGCAGGTCGTACGCATTAATACTCAGCATCCAGTTCACTTCTGCCTTTTCCAGCTCCAGTTCACCCGCCGCTGAAGTGGCGTTGTGAAAATCCACCTTACTGTTTTTCACTGGCCCAAAGATCCACAGCAGCAGGTCAAAAAAATGCACCCCGATATTGGTGGCAATGCCGCCGCTTTTTTCTGTATCTCCTTTCCAGCTTGCATGATACCAGTTACCCCGGGCAGTTATATACTCCAGGTTCACTTTATATTTTTTCCCGGCAGGAGATGCGGCTACTTTTTCTTTAAGTGTTTTTATGGCCGGGTGAAGACGGAGTTGCAGGATAGTAAAGACCTTTTTACCGGTTTCCTTTTCAGCCTCTGCCAATGCATCTACATTCCAGGGATCAAGTACCACCGGCTTCTCGCAGATCACATCGGCGCCTAAGTTCAACCCAAACCGTACATGTGTATCGTGCAGGTGATTGGGGCTGCACACGCTTACATAATCCACTTTATGACCCTGTTTTTTTTGATTTTCGAGGTAATGTCCGAATCCTTCAAATGAAGTGAAAAAATCCGCTTCTGGAAAATAATTATCAAGCACCCCCACCGAATCGTGTATATCCAGTGCGGCGATAAGTTTGTTACCGGTTTCCCTGATGGCCTGCATATGCCGTGGCGCTACATACCCTCCTGCTCCTATCAATGCAAAGTTTTTCATTCAGTTTAGTTTAGGGTTGAGAGGTTTAGGGGGCTTAGGGGTTTGGGCTGCCCAGGCCTTTTACCCTGTATTATTTTACTCTTTTTACCCTGTTATTTTCAAGTGTGTATTCCTGGCCGCTTTCTTTGCAAACCGCTTTATTATCCGGTCCGAATAACAGCTTATATCCATGTTCACTCATCCAACCGGTTTGTATGCCGGGGTTACCTGTTATCAATGCATAGGCGGGAACGTCTTTGGTAACTACGGCGCCTGCGCCGATAAAAGCAAATTCACCGATGGTATTGCCGCAAACGATAGTTGCATTGGCTCCAATGCTTGCTCCTTTTTTAATAAGAGTGTTTTTGTATTCATTCTTACGGCTTACTGCGCTGCGTGGATTTATAACATTTGTGAGCACCACGCCGGGGCCGAGGAAAACATCGTCTTCGCAGGTCACCCCTTCGTACAGGCTTACATTATTCTGAACCTTTACATTATTTCCTATCACTACGTTGGATGCCAGCATCACATTCTGCCCCAGCACACAATTATTACCGATCACGGCGCCGCTCATTACATGACAGAAGTGCCAGATCTTTGTACCCTCACCTATACGGCAACCTTCATCAATGATGGAACTGGGGTGTACGTAGTAATTCATGCAGTGATTTTAGCGTGCTATCATTTTTAAATATTCCCCATAACCGCTTTTTGCCAATTCGCCGGCCAGTTTTAAAAGATGATCCCGGTCAATGAAACCCATGCGGTAAGCAATTTCCTCCGGGCTTCCGATCTTAAGGCCCTGTCTTTTTTCAACCACCCTCACATACTCACCTGCTTCATGAAGCGATTCAAAGGTACCGGTATCTAACCAGGCAAAACCCCTGTCTAATACCGCCACTTTTAATTTTTTCTTTTGCAGGTAATGATCATTCACGGTGGTGATCTCGTACTCTCCCCGGGCGCTTGGTTTTATGTTTTTTGCGATCTCAACAACCGCATTATCATAAAAGTATAAACCGGGTACTGCATAATTGCTTTTGGGTTTAACCGGTTTTTCCTCAATACTTATGGCATTGCTGTCTGCATCAAATTCCACTACTCCATATCGTTCCGGGTCGCTTACCGGGTATGCAAAGATCACAGCGCCATCGGGATCGATGCTTGATTGCAGTAATTTGCTAAAGCCACTTCCGTAAAAAATATTATCTCCCAATACCAGGGCTACCGAATCTTTCCCGATAAACTTTTCTCCGATCACAAATGCCTGCGCCAGCCCGTTCGGAACTTCCTGCCTGGCATATGCAATAGTACAGCCCCACTGGCTTCCATCACCCAGCAGGCGTTTGAATTGTTCCTGGTCTTCCGGCGTTGTTATTACCAGTACGTCTTTTATCCCTGCCAGCATTAACGTACTGAGCGGATAATAGATCATCGGCTTATCATAGACCGGCATCAGTTGTTTGCTGATCCCTTTCGTGATCGGGTAAAGCCGGGTACCGGAGCCGCCTGCGAGAATGATTCCTTTCATTGGAACTGAATATTGTTTAAGGTTGTTGAATGTTGTTTAATGTTGTTGAATATTGTTGAATGTTGTTTAAGTGCGCCTCAACCATGTTTAACCCTTCAACAATTCTCAACAGTTTTCAACCCTTTGATATTTTTGCCAATTGTGTATTCCTCAAATTATTAATTTTTAATGACAAGGGCTGAATGATATCCCTGAGCAATGACAGGTCTTCCCCGGTGATAAAATTCAGATCAACAGATGTTATTAAATAACTCATCGTTTCCATAAGGCTTCCATATGCAATGGAAGAAAAATATGCCTGTTCTTTTGCAGAGGACCTGGTAGTGCCTTCTGCTATATTTGCTCCAACAGAAACAGATGCCCGTCTTAATTGATTTGTTAACCCAAACTTCTCTCTTTCCGGGAATTTTTCAGTCAGCCGGTATATTTCAGCAGTTAGTTTTCTTGCTTCCTGCCAAACCTCCAGTTTCTCAAATCCAAATTGATACATACAGCTGCATATTTGTTGAAACCAAAGATCAAAAGTTTCTTTTCAACAACTTTCAACCCTTCAACAATATTCAACCGTTTTTACCCCCTAAACCTTGTACATTTTCCCATAATAACGCTGGTAATCCCCGCTTGTTACATGCTTCAACCACTCCCCGTTTGCAAGATACCAATCGATCGTTTTTGAAATCCCTTCTTCAAACTGAAGCGACGGCATCCATCCCAATTCATTTTTCAGTTTTGTTGCATCAATGGCATAGCGCAGATCATGTCCTGCACGGTCGGTCACATAAGTGATGAGTTTTTCTGAAGTTCCTTTTTCCCTTCCCAGCTTTTCATCCATCTGCCTGCACAGCTCTTTTACGAGGTCGATATTTGTCCATTCATTATGCCCGCCAATATTGTAGGTTTCGCCGATCGTTCCTTTATGAAAAACCACGTCAATGGCCCGAACATGATCTTCTACATACAACCAGTCTCGCACATTCTCGCCCTTGCCATAGATAGGCAGCGGTTTGTTGTTGATGATATTATTGATGCAGAGCGGTATCAGTTTTTCGGGAAAATGATAAGGACCATAGTTGTTGCTGCAGTTGCTCAGCTTCACCGGTAATTTGTAGGTATGATAAAAAGCCCTCACCATATGATCGGAGGATGCTTTTGATGCGGAGTAAGGACTGCGGGGATCGTAAGCTGTTTCTTCGGTAAAGAGCCCGGTGTTGCCCAGTGAGCCATACACTTCATCGGTGGAGATATGGTAGAATATCTTACCGGCCATATTGTCTTTCCAGGATTCCCTGGCCGCCTGGAGCAAGGAGCCCGTGCCCAATACATTGGTGGTTACAAACGCCAGCGGGTCGGTGATGGACCGGTCTACATGACTCTCGGCAGCA
>DAOQRQ010000171.1:0-6581 GCA_035355815.1 Ferruginibacter sp.
GGCGGAACAATTTTACCCGATGAGATAGAAGAACTGCATAAATATGGTATCACCAGGATATACAGTCCCGACGACGGAAGGCATATGGGCCTGGAAGGCATGATAGAAGACGTAGTTAAAACCTGCGATTTTGCCCTTAACGGCAATGGCGAATATAAAAAGGCAATGACCCTTGGTGAAGTAAAGGACGTGCGGAAAGTAGCCCGCCAAATTACAAATGCAGAAAACGGGGCTGCTACAACCAACGGACAACCAATAACGGCCAGCAAGATCCCTGTTTTAGGTATTACCGGTACAGGCGGTGCAGGAAAATCTTCTGTTACCGATGAAATTGTGCGTCGCTTTTTAAATGCGTATACGGATAAGACCATCGCTGTTATTTCTGTAGATCCCTCAAAGAAAAAAACAGGCGGCGCTTTATTGGGCGACCGCATACGGATGAACTCCATCTCTTCTCCCCGTGCATATATGCGTAGCCTGGCTACAAGAGAAAGTGATAAAGCATTGAGTGAATATGTGCAGGAAGCCATTGACATCTGCAAGGCAGCGGCTTATGACTTTATCATTTTAGAAAGCGCCGGGGTAGGTCAAAGCGATGCTTCCATCCTGGATTATGTAGATATAAGCATGTATGTGATGACACCAGAATACGGCGCTGCATCTCAGCTGGAAAAAATAAACATGCTTGATTATGCCGACGTGGTTTGTGTAAATAAGTTTGATAAAGCGGGTGCATTGGATGCCCTGCACGATGTGCGCAAGCAATACAAGCGCAACCATACTTTATGGACAGCAAAGGATGAGGAGTTACCCATTGTAGGAACCATTGCCGCACAGTTCAATGATGCCGGGGTGAATGAACTGTTTGAAAGACTGATGGAAAAAGTAGCCGATAAATGCGGGGTGAAATTTCATGGCGATATAGAACATCACACACACATTAAGGATACCGTAAGCCAGTCAACCATCATTCCTCCCAAACGGGTAAGGTACCTGGCTGAAATTGCCGAAACGATCTCTGCTTATGACAGCTGGGTTATTGAACAATCTGTTATTGCTACCAAACTTTACCAGTTAGAAGGAACCCTGGCAGCCGTTTCAACCCTGTCGACGGTTGCAAAAGATGAACTGAATAAAATAAAAAACTCCTTAGAAGAACAACTTCATCCCGAGTGTAAAAAACTCATTCAATCCTGGCCCGAAACACTTGAACGTTATAAAAAAGAATTCTACGAATTCAAAGTAAGGGATAAGATCATCAGGCAACCGCTTACGTATAAAAGTTTGTCGGGAACCGTTCTTTCAAAAGTTATATTGCCAAAGTATAAAGACTGGGGCGATATTTTAAAATGGCAGTTGCAGGAAAATGTACCGGGTGAATTTCCATTTACGGCCGGGGTGTTTCCATTAAAAAGAGAAGGAGAAGATCCCACCCGTATGTTTGCTGGCGAAGGCGGACCGGAAAGGACCAATAAACGTTTTCACTATGTAAGCCTGGGCCAGCCTGCAAAGCGCCTCAGTACTGCGTTTGACAGTGTTACGCTTTATGGCGAAGATCCCGACCACCGCCCGGATATTTATGGTAAGGTGGGAAACAGCGGGGTGAGTATTGCCACGGTAGACGATGCCAAAAAATTGTACAGTGGTTTTGATCTCTGCGATCCAAAAACTTCGGTGAGTATGACCATCAACGGTCCGGCACCCATGCTGCTGGCATTTTTTATGAATGCCGCCATTGATCAGCAGTGCGAAAAATATATCCTGGAAAATAACCTGAAGGAAGAAGTGAATAAAAAGATAGAAGCGAAGTACAGTGTAGACTCTCTTCCAAAATATGTTGGCGTTGATGGCAAGGAGATCGTTCCGGCAAAAGGTGGCTTGCAGGGCGCATTACCGGAAGGAAACGATGGCCTGGGTTTGCGGTTACTGGGATTAAGCGGACAGGATGTGTTACCCCGGGAAGTATACGAGCAGATAAAGGCAAAAGCGCTTGCCACGGTACGGGGAACGGTGCAGGCCGATATATTAAAAGAAGACCAGGCGCAGAACACCTGCATCTTCAGCACCGAGTTTGCCTTGAAGCTGATGGGCGATGTGCAGGAATATTTCATCAATAACCAGGTGCAGAATTTTTACAGCGTCAGCATCAGCGGTTACCATATTGCAGAAGCAGGCGCCAATCCCATTACACAACTGGCATTTACGCTGGCCAATGGATTCACTTATGTTGAATACTATTTAAGCCGTGGAATGAAGATCGATGATTTTGCACCCAATCTTTCTTTCTTCTTCAGCAATGGGATGGACCCTGAGTATAGTGTGATAGGAAGAGTGGCCAGGCGGATATGGGCAAAGGCCATGAAGAACAAATACAAAGGCAACGAACGTTCACAGAAACTGAAATACCATATTCAAACATCCGGCCGATCCCTGCATGCGCAGGAGATCGACTTTAATGATATACGTACCACGCTGCAGGCCCTGTATGCGATATACGACAACTGCAATTCCCTGCATACAAATGCATACGATGAAGCCATTACTACCCCTACCGAAGAAAGTGTTCGCCGGGCCATGGCCATTCAGCTGATCATTAACCGGGAGTTAGGTACTGCAAAAAATGAAAATCCAAACCAGGGTTCTTTCCTTATTGAAGAAATGACCGACCTGGTGGAGCAGGCAGTGATGGCCGAATTCCATCGGCTTACCGAAAGAGGAGGTGTATTAGGCGCAATGGAAAGAATGTACCAGCGCAATAAAATACAGGAAGAAAGCCTGTACTACGAAACCTTAAAACACACCGGAGAATATCCCATTGTGGGCGTAAATACCTTCCTGAACAAAAAAGGAAGCCCTACTATTTTACCAACAGAAGTGATCCGTTCCACCACCGAAGAAAAAGAATTCCAGATAAAAACACTGCAGGCGTTTCATAAGCGGCATGCCGGTAAAAGCGCCGCTATGTTGAAACGCTTACAACAGGCTGCTGTAAATAATGAGAATCTTTTTGCCGAGCTGATGGAAACCGTGAAGTATTGCTCACTGGGACAGATCACCAATGCACTGTATTCAGTAGGGGGCCAGTACAGGAGGAATATGTAACCGAAACAGGTCTATTACCTGCCCAACGGTATTACAAGCGAAACTTTAAACTGCCTGGCACGGTTCTGCACAAATCCATTTTGTAAACCGGGAATTGAAATATTCTCTGTAGAGCTCTTTAATTTTATTCCCCTGGCTTCACGTTTCAGTTCACGTGCTTTTTTTGAGAAATGAATACTGGTTAAAGCAAGACCTATTCCAACCAAAGTGCCGGCAGCGCCAACAACTATTTCGGTAGTGTATTTTTTATCTTCATACCCCAGGAAATTTCCGTTGTTATCATAAATAGCGTTGTTGTCTCCGATATCACTTTGAATTATTCCATAAATCAACGTACCAATACCGCCGGCAGCTATAACAGGGCCGGTTGCAACAAGTATTGTACTCGTAGTTCTTGCCTTACGGGACCTGCGCATTAATTCATCATAATCGCTGCCGTTTTGTGCAAAGCTTGCAGCGGTAACCAGTAAAAGGGTCAGCAATGTAAATAATGTTTTCATGTGTGTATTTTGACTTTAATAACAAAGATATATATAAACCAGGCTCACTTTATTAGACGGTGGAAAATGTACTTATAGAGGTTTTCCGCTTTCCAGTGTTTTAACAGCGTCTTCCATTATTTTTTTAACACCGGCATTGGGTGCCTGTGTTACTGCTTTTTTTGCATACTCCAATGCTTTTTTCAGATCACCACTGGCCGAGTAGCCCCTCATCATACCGGCTGCTGTTGGCCAGGCGCCGTTATTCTTTGTATAATTTTTTTCAAACACTACCATTGCTTCCTTTACTTTCTTTTCGCCTAATAATTGGCGACCGTAATTGTGCAGGTCGGTTACGCTCGCTGTTTCCATGGCAGCCAGTATCAGTTTATCGGCTTCTTCTTTCCTGTTCAGCCCTTCCAGCAGACCGGCCTTTATGGATATTACCCGGAATGTATTCACACCGCCGAGCGATGGGTCTACTGCGGTATTTATCCAGCCCAATGCTTCGTTGTAATTCACTTTGTTCTGTAAGCACCAGTTGGCTGCGGCTTCCAGGCTTGGCGGATCAAAGCCCATGGCGCCACTTAATTGTGTACGAATGCTGTGTAAGGTTGTAGCAACAAGATCAACTTCCACCGTAAAGGGAATGCGCCAGTACTCCCACTCCAGTGCTACTTCCACAGAGCGATCGGTTTGTTTTGCAAAATTATATTCCAACCGCTCTTTACTTTCTTTCAAATCTTTTTGCTGACGGGTACTCACCCGCAACACATCCCAATCGCTGTTGTAAAAATAACTGCCCCAGCCGGCGCTGTTCTTACTGAAGATAAGCGTGCAGGAGTCGGGGTATAATGCTATAAAAAAACCATATTTACCGGCAGCCAGTTTTTTACCATTGATGCTTACGTCGGTATTGAATGAAATGGTTGTGTTCTCATCGGCGCCGGCCCTCCAGGGCGATTGCACATTGGAACCAAAGCCCAGTACAGTAAAACCATAGTGTGCTACCGAACTGCCCCATATCTTCCCTTCCCGGCCCTTTACTCCAGGGGCATTCCAGGTAATATCGATATCTGTAACGCCCAGTTTCCGGCCGGTTTTACATTTATAATTCACATCTGCATCGGGCAGGCGAAGCAACTGTGCCTTGGCTGGAGTTGCAGCAAAAATAAAAAGGAGACAGATAATGATAATAAGAGACGGGGTCCATATCTTTTTCATGGCTGATTATTTTACCCGAAAGTAAATAAGGCCAGAGCGGAAAACGAACCGTTCATATAATAGTAAGACTGGTAAAGGCACGAAATAAAACGTTACTTATTGGAGTTCCCTGCAAAAATACCCCGCTTTAAAAACCAGTTGTTCTATTTCTGCCGGGGAGATATTTTCAGAAACGATCCTGAGTATATTATCGCAATCGTGCAGATCTACATTCCATTCCAGTATGCCCGGGTGGTGATTTAAAGACACGGTTACTTTGCCGATATGATCGGTATTGTTGAGGTTCGTTTTAAAAACAAGAATTTCCATACCAGTTGGTTTAAGAAAGATATGGGGAACAGAGATTTACTCTGCAGCCATATTGGTTGATGAATCTGTTGTACGGTGCATTCCCCATCTTCCCCCGCAACGGCTCTTCCATTCACTTTTAAATTTTTCCCTTTCCTCCGGAGTCATGCTGGCAAGTTTCTGCTGCATTTGCATCCATCTTTCTTTATGACGGGCTTTGCCCCGCCATCCGCCTCCGCCAAAACCGCCGAATAAAATTTTACTCAGTAACAACAAGCCCAGGGCCTGCAGGAAGCTGATGGTTTTTACGCCGGTTATCACCACGGGTAAGATACCGTTCCATAAGCTCATCACTATCCAGCCAAACAATAATACCGCGGCGGTGCCGAATATTAATATCATCAGGGCTTTTTTGATCCAGAATTTTTTCATTGTATTTGTTTTTTTGCCACGAATTACACGAAAGGTTACTAATAAATCAGGTGTAAAGAATTCGTGTAATTGGTGTAATTCGTTTAATTCGTGTTTAATAATTTAATAATTCATCCTTCAGTACCTGCAGCCGTTCCCGCAAATGCAGTACTGCATAACGTTTTCGGCTGATAAGTGTGGCCACACTTTCTCCGGTTTGTTCCGAAATATCTTTAAACGGAATTCCTTCTATCTCGTTTTGTATAAATACTTCCCGTTGGGCAGCGGGCAATTCATCCAGGGCCTGCTGCAGTTCTTCCCAGAAAATAGTACGCAGGTATTCTGTTTCCGGAGTGGAATCGGAGGGCAGCATCATTTCCCTCCAGTCGAAACTGTCTTCTTCGGTTTCGGCACTGCTTAATACATCATCTGCCAGCGGAAGTTTATGCTTGCGGTAATTGTCGATGATCTTATTTCGGGCAACCCGGTATAACCAGCTGGTGGTTTGCTCAATAGGCTCCCGGTTACCGGCAAACTGGTAAAAAACCTCCTGCAGTATGTCTTCTGCATCTTCCGTGCTGGCCACCCGCTGTTTGATGAATCCAAAAAGCCGGTTGCTGATTGATTTGATGGTATTGCTGATATTTTTATTGCGCTCTGCAGCCATTTCCATTGCTATCGTCATCGCTATCCCTGTTTATATTATATGGGGACGAACGAAGGACGCTTATATTTTAAGAAGGGAGCTGTTTTTATAAAGATCAGTAAGTGGTCGTCATATTCTCATCCACGCAAATGATAAAGTCGGCTTTTCCCTTGTTCTCGGCCAGCAGTTCCTTTATGTTCTTTTGCGACACTGTGCTGATGGTGCCAATAGCCAGCTCCGGCTTCTTTTTTTTCAGGTACCAGTTAATGCCGTCAAAATTATCCGAATGATAAGCGCCGTTGTAGTGAATGAACAGGGAGCCGGGTCTCAGGTTCTGCAGGATGAAATAAGCCATGGTGGCGTCTTTGCTGGCCTGTGCCTTGGGCATATTGGCATTGCCGTGGCCTCCCATCATGGTAAGCATATTCACG
>DAOQRQ010000172.1:0-6543 GCA_035355815.1 Ferruginibacter sp.
ATAGGAGCCATTAATGGTTAACACCTGGGCATGAAACCCACGTGGACCAAAGTCGAAACGGATGCTGGCATAAGGATCATCAATACCACGGCCTGCAAATGTTTTTATTTCGGGAAACCTTGCTTCCAGGGCAGGTTCCTGTATGCTGCTTTCCCAAACCCTGAAGCGGGCAACTCTTCCGTCGGGCATAGGAATAGCCATAACGGGAGCCACATTCAGGTTCGTATTTTTTTCTGAGGGAAGAGACCAGAGAAAAGATCTGAGTTGATTGTTATCAACGTTCACTGCCTGGAATTTGGTTGGTATTATTACCCGTTTGCTTCCACTGGCCAGCGAGATGGCATTTTCATTTACCGAAGTAAAGAATGCATTTTGCGCTGTGAGCGAAAAAGAAAGGGAAAATAACACCAAAAGAATAAATGAAATCCGGTAGATTTTTGTCATATTTTTTGGTATTTAATTGAGCAATAAAATTATTGAAAAGAAGGCGACCGGCCAAAATTTGAACATGGCAGATACCATTCTGTTTATCCCTGGGTTTAGAATACAAACAATCGTTTTCCTGTACAGGGTACTGAATCAAAAAGATCAGTACATGGATGAGGATATGGACAGATAAATCAGCCCGGCAAAAATCAGAATTTAGGACAAGGGATGCCTTTATATTCGGCCGGCCTCTTGATAAAGATCACTGAGAACTCCGATCCTCCACGGGAGGCGGTAGCAGCCTTTAAACTGGAAATATTGAAATCATAGCTGGCACCGATACGTAATCCCCCGAATTCAAGGCCTACGTAAGGTACAACTGCATCGTTAAAACGTACCCAGCTTCCGATATAGATACTGCTGTTAGACGTCTCTTCGCCGGGGTTCAGGTTAACAGCCAGTGCAGCGCCTACTGTTGTTTCGCTGGCCTTGTTCTGCATCTGGTGTATCAGGGAAGTATGAACCGTTAACCGGTCTGACAATGGAAATGAGCCACCGCCATGGATGGAGATACGTCCGCTCAGGTACCAGTTCTTATCTTTAAAACCAACTTTAGGCCGGTTGATATGATACATGGAAGCGCCTAAATAAAAATTATTCTGACCATTGGTGGAACCCGAATACAGCAAACCGGCATTGATATCAAAATAGCTTTGGTTGCTGCCATTGGTAATGATGTCTGAAGTGGTTCCGGTAAATCCGTTCTGGGTAAGCATGTCTTCAAAAGTAAGTTTGCTTACATCCAGGTTCAGGCTTGAGTACGTTGCCTGAAAACCGGCGCCGATCGTACTGTAGCCGTTTTCATCCAATGCCTTGTGGTACGACATGGAAACGGAACCGTAGTTCAGTTTCAGAATATTATTTGCACTGGCGTCTGTTAATCCGGAAATACCCACACCAAACACATCATTCTCCGGTATCCTGCTTTTTAAAATAGGAAAGTCAATGGAAGCGCTGGTGGTTACATACGCTTTTGGTATGGATGGCCACTGGTCGCGGTGATTGGCAGCCAAACGCCACAAACCACTGAACTTACCGGTGAATGCCGGGTTAAGTGTAAGCGGCGAGGCAAAAAATTGTGAAAAATGCGGATCCTGCGCTGTTACCGAAAGGGTAAGCAATAGGGCACTTGTAAATACGATTAATTTTCTCATTTTCATTGACTGTTCAGAACCCTAAAGATAGGGATTTGCGGCAAAAAGCTGCATAGAATTAATTAAGGATTTTAAGAGAAATTTTGAACGGTAACAGCTGGTGTGGATGTTATTTCACAGGCAGGAATAATCTTGATAGTACCAGCCTGATTTTCAGTAGTTAAGCCCTTATCCCTGCATCTTGGAGCCAAAGGCCAGGTCGCCGGCATCACCCAGGCCCGGAACGATATATCCTTTGGCGGTGATCTCATCATCAATATCGCCGCACCAGATGGTGGCCCTGGGCTGGGCACGCATCACATATTCCAGCCCAACCGTACAGGCAATGGCACAAACGATATGCAGTTCTTTGATGGTTCCTTCTTCTTTCAGAAATTCTATTGATTTCACCAGCGAAGAACCGGTAGCGATCATGGGGTCGCTGATCACAACAATACGGTCTTCAATATCCGGGCAGCTCATATATTCCATGTGTATGTCAAAACTGCCATCGGGATTGTGTTTCCGGTAAGCGCTGATGAAGGCATTATCTGCCTTATCAAAATAATTGAGCAGGCCTGTATGCATGGCGAGCCCGGCACGGAGTATGGTTGCCAGCACCGGTTGCTCCTGCAGCACCCGGCTGTTGCTGATACCCAACGGGGTGGTTACTTCCTTTTCCTGCCAGGGCATTTTTTTGCTGATCTCATAAGCCGCCACCTCTGCAATGCGTTCCAGGTTGCGCCGGAAACGCATCCGGTCGGCCTGTACTTCAATATCCCTTAATTCGGCTACCCAATTACTTACCAGGGAATGTTGTTCGCTGAGGTTGATGATCATATTAATGATTAGGTGTTTTGAGTTTTTGTTTGCCCCATTCCTGCTTGCTACACGGCGCTTTATGAAATCCCGTGTAGATAATTTCGGTGTGTCTGGCCTCTGGGCCGGTCAAAACTAAAATAAAAACAGCAGCTATCCATTATTTTTTAACATAGTCTTTTCCAAAAATGTATTTTTATTGTATTCAAAATAAACCAGATGAAAAAGACAATCTATGGCCTGGCAGTGATGAGCATACTTCTTTCCGCATGCGGCAGCTCTGATGAAAAAACGGCTGATAAAGCCAAAGACAAATACGAACAAACCAAAGAAACACTGGAAGAGACCGAAAAGAAGAATCCCAAACGATTTTTATCGGTGGAAGGACACGACCGGAAAAATCTTTTACGCCAAACAGTGATAAAAGGAACCGTAAGCAACAGTGCAAAAGTAGCCAGCTATAAAGATGTGGATATCGAACTTTCTTTTTACAGCAAAACCGGCGCCTTACTGGAGAAAGATCATGAAGTGGTATATGAAACCATAGCACCGGGTGGTAAAGCCGACTTCAAAACAAAATTCTATACACCCAAGGGCACCGACAGTGTGGCATTGAAAGTTGTTGGGGCCAAGAGTGAATAAATAAGTGTCTCCTATTTTACAAACGAAAAAGAATCCCCGTCAAACAAACCCAGGTCGCTCAGTTTTAAATGAGGGATCACCAGCAGGGCCATAAAAGATAAGGTCATAAACGGTGCTGCCAGCGTGGAGCCCATCTCTTCCTTTACCATTTTATCAACAGCAGTATAAGCAGCTGCCACTTCATACCCGTCTTCGTTGCTCATTAAGCCGGCAACGGGCAGGCCCAGTACTTTTTCTTTGGTATCATACACAGCGCTTACGCCACCCTGCTCTTTAATGACAAGGTTCACGGCTTTCATTAAGCTCTCATCATCCACGCCTACGGCAACAATATTATGACTGTCGTGCGCCACCGAAGAGGCAATGGCGCCTTTCTTTATCCCGAAATTTTTGATGAACGCTTTGGCAACAGGTGCATCTTTATAACGGTTAACCACCACGATCTTTAAAATGTCGCTGGCAACATTACTTTTATAGCGATCGTTTTGTAAAATAGGATTACACAAAACCTTATTGGTTATTAACTGTCCGTCCAATGCTTCAATGGCATAAATGTCTTTTCCCGGATCGCTAACAGGAAAATGGAAGTCTGAAATATTCTTTTCGCTGCAATCAAACTGGTTTATCAATTTTGACTTTTGACTTTTAATTTTCGACCTTCCGTGCTCCGCCACCAACTCACCATTTATATATGTCTGTACTATTTTAAAATTCACCAGGTCTTCCGCCACAATAAAGTCAGCGGCATCTCCTTCTTTCAGCAAACCGATGTTCATGTTGTAATGATGAACCGGGTTGATGCAGGCAGCCTGTAGTATCTTAAACACATCAATGCCTTTTGCAACGGCTCTTGCACACAATTGATTGATGTGCCCATCGGCTAAACTGTCGGGATGCTTATCATCGCTGCAAAACATCATCATGTTGTAGTGTTCATGCATCAGTGGTATCAGCGCTTCAAAATTTTTTGCTGCGCTTCCTTCCCGTATCAGTATTTTCATTCCATACTTTAGTTTGTCCAGCGCCTCTTCGGCGGTAAAGCACTCGTGGTCGGTAGAGATTCCGGCATCAATATATTTTTTTGCATCATCACCCCGCAGGCCCGGCGCATGGCCATCCACCGGCTTGCCGTATTTTTTTGCCGAAGCGATCTTCTTATGTACCTCTTCATCACCAAACAGCACGCCCGGAAAATTCATCATCTCACTTAAATAATTGATCTCTTTCTTTTGTAATAGTATATCTACTTCTTCAGCAGTTAACGCAGCGCCGGCCGTTTCAAAAATGGTGGCAGGCACACAACTGGGCGCTCCAAAATGAAATTTAAAGGGAACCGTGCTTCCGTTCTGGATCATGAACTCCACCCCGGCCATGCCGCATACATTGGCGATCTCGTGCGGATCGCTGATGGTGCCTACCGTGCCGTGCACCACCGCCAGTTTTGCAAATTCGGAAGGCACCAGCATGGAACTTTCTATATGTACATGGCTGTCGATAAAACCGGGAAGGATATAACCCCCTCCAACTCCCCCTGAAGGGGGAGGGCTGATCGCCATTAGGGACTTGATCGTCCCGTTCTCAACGGTTACTTCACCATAAAAAATATGTTTTGCCGGGATGTCAACGATATTTCCCCGGAGCTTAAAATTTTTCATCTGCCTTCATTAAATTTTACCAAAGGTAGAGGCTGCCGGATAAATGGGAAACCAAAATAATATTTGCCCCGGGAATTATTATATATTTACACCCTAAAAAAATATTGACATGAAAAATTTGATGATTTTCGGGATGTTTATCCTTTCGCTGGTTTTTGCACAGTTTGCCCAGGCACAAACAGCAGATGATGTTGTTAACAAGTACATCGATGCATTGGGCGGCAAAGAAAAACTGGCCTCATTAAAATCGGTACGCTTATCAGGTAACATGAGCATACAGGGCAACGATATCGCCATCACTGTAACCAAGCTGCACATGAAAGGCATGCGCATGGATATTTCGGTAATGGGTACAGAAAATTACCAGATCATTACACCCGGCAAAGGCGTTTCATTCATGCCCGTGCAGGGAATGGCTTCACCAACCGATATGCCCGAAGAACAGGCAAAAGCGGCACAAAGCCAGTTAGACGTACAAAGCGCTTTACTGGATTATAAAGAAAAAGGAACTGCGGTGGAATTTCTTGGAGCAGAAGGAAATGATTTCAAATTGAAAGTAACCTTCAAAACAGGCATAACCACCACCTACTTCATTGGCAAAACCGATTACCGCCTGAATAAAACCGTAAGCAAAAGAACCATCAACGGCGAAGAAATGGAAATTGAAAATACCTATACCAATTACAAACAGGTCGACGGATTCTGGTTTGCCTTTACCAGCACCAGCAGCGTACAGGGAGAAACAAACTACGATAAGATCGAAGTGAATATTCCTGTTGACGAGAACATTTTCAAGTAATAAAAAAATACCGATTATAAAAGCCTCCCGGTTTACCGGGGGGCTTTTTGATTTCATTTTGTACCTTCCTGTACTAATTTATCTATGATGAAAAGATTAACACTGCTTGCTTCAGCATTCTTTGCTGTTGCTTTTTCCTTTGCACAAAAGAAACCATCCACGCCGGTAAGTAACGACGACAGCATTTTATTCAGTAAAGTGAAATACCGTTCCATTGGTCCCTACCGTGGCGGCAGAAGCGGCGCTGTTGCCGGAGATCTTAACCAGAAGAACACGTTTTATTTTGGCGCCACCGGCGGCGGCGTATGGAAAACCATTGATGGCGGCAGCAACTGGAAAAACATCAGCGATAAATATTTCGGCGGCAGCATCGGCTGTGTTTCCGTGGCGCCCAGCGACCCTACTATATTATACGTGGGAGAGGGAGAAAATTCATTAAGAGGGAATGTGAGCGAAGGCTTCGGCATCTGGCGAACCGACGATGGTGGCAGAAGCTGGCGCAATATGGGCCTGAAAGATACCCGGCATATCATCCGTATCGTAATTCATCCAAAGAACCCCGATATTGTTTGGGTGGCAGCTATCGGCCATTTATTCGGACCCAACCTGGAACGGGGGGTGTTTAAAACAACCGACGGAGGTAAAACATGGAAGAAGGCTTTGTATGTGAATGACCAAACCGGTTGCAGCGACCTCATCATGGAGCCCGGTAACCCTTCCGTTCTTTATGCAGGTACCTGGCGCATACTGCGTACGCCTTACAGTTTGGAAAGCGGCGGCGACGGAAGCGGCATCTGGAAAAGCACCGACGGCGGTGAAACATGGAAAAATATTTCTGCTGCCAAAGGATTTCCAAAAGGCACATGGGGTATTGTGGGCGTTACCGTATGCCCATCCAATACCGATAAGATCTATGCGCTGATTGAAAATGCAGCCGGAGGTTTATATGTAAGCAACGATGCCGGCGAAAGCTGGAAGAATATGGGGCTGAAAGAATCAAGACAGATTG
>DAOQRQ010000173.1:0-6510 GCA_035355815.1 Ferruginibacter sp.
CTAAATGAAAGCTATTGCTGCCATTTTTCTTAAAATCCATTAGCGAATAAGTAAATATAATTCTATCAATATTGCTTAAAGCAATAGTTTTATTGTTACGGGCTTGTTCAAAATGATTCCTTAATGAAAGAATATCACTGAATCTCCCTAATCCAATTTCGCTAGCAGAAGTGGTAATGTTGGAGCTTAGAAAAAATTTGTTAATGGAAAAATCTTTGCTAAGTAAGATGTCAAACAAAGGGATTGCTACATTAAAAAGGGTATCAAATATGGCATTAGTGGACTTTGTTTTCTTTATTTCTTTATTATCTTTTAACTTTAAATCTAACTGTTTAATCTTTTTTTCCCAATCTCCAGGTTCATCAATACTTTGCCCAGTTGCAGCTTTTATCGAAATTTCATAACTCCACAACAATTGTTCGGCAACATACTCTTTAAATGCACCAAGATTCCCTGTATCAGCCTCATGCAAAGCAAACAAATAATTTTTTTTATCTCCTGCTTTAATAATTATAGGGGGGTAACCATTTTTAAGTAAATGATAATTCATCAAAAGTCTTGATATTCTTCCATTCCCATCATCAAATGGATGGATACAAACAAAGCGATAGTGAAACTCTGCGGCGACTTCTGCAGGACTTTGATTTTTATCGCTGGCGGCAGAAAAATACCAGTTCATTAAATCATTCATCAAAGCGGGCGTTTCAGCCGGACTGGCATACTTGAAAATTTCGCCATTCTGTAACCTTACTGAATTTGGGAATGATTTGTATTCGCCAATTTTTATTAAGCGTCTGGTTGGTTGTCCATCTTCCGTTATGGCTTCTTTATAAAAAGGCTCTTTAAGGATAGTCTGGTTTAATTCCCTGATAAAATTCTCTGTAAGATTTCTTTCCGTGTCTTCTGCAAGCTGTTCAACTAATTTCAGGGCAAGATCGTGCCCTTTCATCTCTTCATATTCCCTGTATTCATGATTTCCTTTGGTTTCGCCAAATATCAAAAGCAACTCCGTTTCCCCGTATGTAAGCGTGTTTCCCTCAATATGGTTGGAGTTAAAATTCCACTCCAGACGGAATTTTTTATCAAGCCGCAGCTGGTTTTCAGTGCTTAGGGGCTGTAGTTTTTTAAAACTGTCTTTAAGTTTTTCAATATGTTCCAATAATTCTTTCATGCCAACATAAATCTACTTCTTTACTTCTTCTTCACAAAATCCCTCAAATAACTGCAACTGCTGAAAGCCTCTTTATAAAAAGCTGTGTTGCCGTATTCCTTTACAAACTGCGGAAAGTATTTGTTGCTGGTAAAAGCCGTCCAGTAGGCTTTATAGGCCTGGTCGTATTTATCCCAGTTGCTGGTATACTCATCGTATTGCGGCTGGTGAACCTGCTTCTGGCTGCATTTGGCCATCATGAATAAACAACGGGCTTTAAAATTCTTATCGGTAGCGGCTTTCATCGCTTTTTCAAAATAATCATGCGCTTTGTAACAGCCGTAATATTCCTTTTGAAAACCGGTGGAATTCTTTGGAATGTGGTAGCCATCTGTTCCGCTGCGGTAGTACTGCACCAGTTCCCAGGTATGACCGTAATAGCTGATGTTGTACATGCCCAGCGCCATTTTGTAATAATGCTTTGCCGCATTGGCTTTATCTGTTTCTGCCGCTTTTTGCAGCCGCAGCATTTCCTGGGCAAAGCCCATCTTGGTTGTTTTGTAATTTTTTTCTCCCCGCAACTGTTCCTCCTGGTCGTATAACAGGTCAACAAAAGGATTTTTAGCGACCAGGTTTTTATCCGCTGATCTTTTAAACCAATCGATCGCTTTGCTGAATTCGTATTCCCGCAGGTAAGAAGTGCCGGCAAAATCCACCACTTCTTTTTTAGTGATGGTATTATGGGTGAAGAGGTAATGCTCGAACTTGCCTGCCTGCTTATTTTCAAGCAGGGCATATAATTTCTCCACGTCTTTGCTCATCAGTTTATTCCGTAGAAATTCCAGCCCTTCGCCACCCAGGTAATAGCTTTCCTTTTCTCTCATGATCCAGTCGGCAGCGCCGATACAGAGCCCTTCTTTCACCAGGTCGCCCTGCCCGTGGTATCGCCTGGCCAGTATCTCACTCAGTAAATTCCGGTAAATGGTTTGCCACTGTTTTACCTGCCAGTAATCGATGGAAACTGCTTTCTCCGATCTCACCCTTTCTTCCAGCCACTGCAGGGAGGGCAGCAGTTGTTCTTCAAAAGCGGCATCTATCTTTTCTTTTTCATTGATGCTGATGAGCAGGTTGGTGAGGGCCCATTGGTCTTTTAGTTTTGGGGTAAGTTGCATTTTTGCAGCATGGGCGGCGTATTCCCTGGCATGGGAAAAGTCGTTCATCATATAAGCAGCATAGGCAGCAGCGATCTCGAGTAAACCGGCATTTTTCACGCTCTTGTTTTGCGCTGCTTTATGCAGGAATGTGGCCAATGCCTTTGCTTCATTTCCGGCTTCGTTAAATATGCTGTCGGTATTATCGCCGATCCAGCTGTAATAGAAAGTTTTGCCACCGCCCTGTTTTGCCAGTGCCGGCGAAAGGTATTTTTCTTCCAGTTTGTTTATTTCTCTAACCACCAGTACTTCCAGTTCTTCACTGGCCGGGTTGAGGCGGAAAATTTCTTCCATGCCTGCCAATTCATTGTTCACACTTCCCATGGCAAACAATGCCAGCATGGTTGCTTTTTCTTCATCATTCTTACAGAGATCTAAGTATTCTTTTCGCTGTGCCTTTGAATCAACACTCCATTTAAATCCCAGGTAATTAGAAATACGTTTTGCCGTACCGGCAGAAAACGACCGGCTGAAAAGATAGGCGGCTTCTTTTTGCCGGCCGATCCTGAATAAGGCGCCGGCTTTTAACGCCAGGCAGAGTGGCTGTAATACACTGTTGGCCGTGGTTTTAGCGGCATACTCATCGTACCAGCTGATCACATCGTTGTACCGCCCGCTGTAATGTGCCAGCCGCAAAAACTGGTAAGCGTATTTCTGTTTGAAGAGATCTTTTTTAGCGGCGCCATATAATTGCTGACCGTTCCTTATCAGTTTAGCCATCTTCATACTGTCACGGTTCATCTCCTGCCAGTATTCTCCCAGCACATAGGGCTCTGCCTGTTTTGCATAAAGTATATAGCCCAGCGCTTCCAGGTCTTTGCTTTTGATGAAATAATCCGTCATGCTGTTTTGCTTAACAGAGTCCGGTATCTTAAGTGCCTGGTTTTTTTCGATGTGATAATAAAGGCTGTTCAGGTCTTTTACCGAAAACCCGGTTACTAGTTTTTTTGCATCGGCTTCTGTTACGGGAGGGGAACAATAGCCGGCCCATTCCTTGGCAAGCAGATCTGAAGTGCTTACCGGTTCGCGGGCATCGTACAAAAAACTATAGCCGGTGTAGTAGAAGGGGCGGTATGCTTTTGCGTCGGGCAGGTTTTGATGGAAGAAGGAAGTATAATAGTCGTAAGGATCTGCCTCGGGACCGCAACCGATGATGTTTTGCGGGAAGGATACGACGGCGGCACTAACGCAGGCTGTTATAAATACTTTCCAGTTCATGTGTTGTGTATTTATTTAAAATTACAGAATCAAGATGGTAGAGGGATACCCGTAGCCGGGTATTTTTCAATAGCCGGTTAACTTCATTGGCAGCGGATAAAATTTCTTTTACATCGCATTGTTCATTGCGTATGATATCGCCCTTACGCAGGTCGAATCCATTCAGCAATGTATCTTTCAGTATCTCATACCGGTTTTCGTTCTTTCTTGTAAAAGCATCCGTGAAGGTTTTGCCGGATAAGTTCTGAATAAGGCCTGCATAGGTATTGTTCCGGTACAGAACCTTCCAGTTGAATAATGGGAATGCCACGTCAAGCGGTAAGGGATAGTTGGAGAGATTTCCAATGTATTTCTTTAACTCTTCTGTTTCGAGGATGGAATTTTTGGTAGCCGGGTTCTTTAAATTTCCCATATTGTAACACATGAGCAGACCCCGGTCAACAGGCGGCACACCTGTTTTAGCTAAGAATTTTATTTGATGCAGGCGGATGGTGCAGGATAGTTTGAAGTTTGAAGTTTGCCCTTCGGCTGCACTCAGGGTAAGTTTGAGGTTATTCAGCAGCCGGAAGTATTTTTCCTTGGTAGCCTGGGTCCAGTCGCAGTCAATTTGTATTTCCTTTACGGAATTGAAGCTATTGCTGTTGCTGATATCCTGTACCAGGGTATAGATGCGGTTGGCGAGTTCTGTAACCTGCGATGAATCTGTCTTCTGAATACACTCGTTGGTAATGAATACGGTGGGGATCACCTGTATCAACTCCGGGAGTTTGTAATTTGTGGCTTGTAGTTTAGCTACAGGTATCGGTGATCTGCTCTCTTCACTCCAATCCACATCAAAGAATTTTATATAGAGGGTTCTTACCTTGAGTGAATCGAGTTGCTGCGTTTCAAATTCCGTCAGTTTTAAAGCGGATCTCCAGTAGTAGAAGCTCCGTTCAACCAGCCTGTCTTCTTTTTTTTCATTGCAGGAAAACAGGAAGATCAGTACTGCGGATAAGATCGCCGGGTAAAAAACCAAATGATTGTATGTATTACGGTTTTTAGGAGAGAACATGATCTCAAAAGTAACTCAATAAGATAAATACCTTTGAGCGGGTATTGCAGAAACAGGACTGCGGCAGATATTTGTACAACTAAAACCAGTGTTATGAAATGGAGCCTGATCGCATTACTTACTTTTTTCGCCACAGCAGCTTATGCACAGGAGTATAAACTGGAAGGCAATGAAGTGAAAATCGCAAAAGAGATACTGTTTGAGGCCGGCAGCGAAAAGCTGAAGCCGGAGAGTGAGGCTGCGCTGGAGATCGTTAAACAATACCTTGCCCAGAAATCGTACATCAGCCTGTTGCGGGTAGAATGCCATACCGATATTTCCGGTGAAGCCAGCCAGTTACTGAGTGAAAAAAGGGCGCTGGCTGTTTGTAAAAAATTAGTGGAGATGGGGGTGGATTGTAAACGCCTGATCGCTGTTGGTTTTGGCAATAGTAAGCCGGTGGCGGATAACAGCAGCCCGGAGGCAAAGGCGCAAAATCGCCGGGTAAGTTTTTTCAATGCTGCCTTGCGTGACAGACTCATCGGCGGTATGCCGGCTGATGGCGGCGGTAAAGTTGCCGGTAATGCCTGTAACTGATTGGCAGCGCTTATCTTTGCCGGATGATGACTTCTGCATTTTTTACTTACGACAAACGCAAAGTGATACAGGCACTGCGCTATCATTTTATCACCCGCAAAGAGATCCGGATCATGATGATACTGGTGAATGTGTTTGCCCTGCTTTCTGCCACCTTGTTCTTCCTGAAAAAAATATCTCCTTATGCTTTTCTCATCAGTTCCCTGCTGTGGGTGATGCTGATGATCACATTCTGGTACCTGCTTCCCTACACGGTTTACCGCAAGGCCGATACGTTCAAAGATAAGTTCCGGGCAAAACTATCCGATGAAGAGTTCCGGATCGAAAACGAACGGGGCGGCAGGAGCTGGGAATGGTCTGCCTTCAGTACCTGGCTGGAAAGCCCGCATTTTTTTCATCTGTATTTTAATACAAGATCGTTCTTCATTGTTCCAAAAGAGGCATTTGAAGGAGATACCGTGCATGAGGCAAGGAATGTATTCAGAGAAAAGATCGTGAAGAAATAAGTATAATAGCTACCTGTATCCTACAAATCCTTTTCCATGATAAAATGCGGAATGGTTACTTCGGTGAATTCGTCGCCAACAACCCGGTAGCCTAATTTTTCGTAAAAGCCGAGTGCCGTTTTGCGGGCGTGCATGCTTAATTTTTTATAGCCCTTATCGCGGGCAACCGTTTCGGCAAAATTCATCATGCTGGCGCCGATGCCCTTTCCCTGCAGGTTGTTTTGAACAGCCATTTGCCGGAGGCGTAAACGCTGGTTGTCCATTTTTGTCATCAGACAGCAAGCCAGCATCTCATCGTCGTCAAAAGCGCCGATCAGGATGTCATCTTTTTCCTTGGCCAGTTCATCTTCGGTAAAAGAAAGTCCAAGGGGTTGACGCAGGATATCGTTCCTGAGTTTCACCATTTGCTGGTATTCTTTTGTGCCGTGGTCTATTTGTTTTAAGGCCATAACAGGTCAAGTTTTGGTAAGGGGTGAAGTTTTTGTTAAAGACGATTTACCAATATACAAATTTTTTGGTATCCGGCATCTATGTGAAAAAACTGTCATAGCCTTTTGGGTAAATGGATCTGAAAAAAAACGACCCGATGAAATTGCCTCCAATCGCCATTTTATACGACTTATACAGCACAAAAACCGTTTATAACCAAACAATATCTATTTCTTTGTATTTATCTCAAAATGTATATTTTTGCACCCTATACAAACTAAATTTTACAATCATGTCAGACATTGCAACAAGAGTAAAGAAAATAATTGTTGACAAATTAGGCGTAGATGAGGCAGAGGTAACCCC
>DAOQRQ010000174.1:0-6502 GCA_035355815.1 Ferruginibacter sp.
ATCGTTGGCTTTGTCATTTTTCACCAGCGCAAAGTAATCCGCTACAACAGCCAGTTAAAGAAACTGGAAGAGGAAAAACAACAGATACTCTTAAATGCCTCCATACGTTTCCAGGAAGAAGAAAGGAACCGCATTGCCGCCGATCTGCACGACGATGCCGGCCCTTTACTTGCCACGGCCCGCCTGTATTTGAATGAGAACCTGGTTAACCAGGATAAAGCCCAGCAGTTACAAAGTATTTTCAGCGCCAAACAGATATTGGATGATGCCATCCTCCTTATCCGAAACATCAGTCACAGCCTGATGCCCCCTACCCTGAAAAATTTTGGTTTGGAAAGCGCCTCCACCGACCTTTTCCAAAAAATAGGCGCCAGCGGAAGTCTGAATGCCAGCGCCCGCTTTCACGATTACAGAACACGCCTTAAAGTTGAACAGGAACTGCTCGTTTTCCGGATCATACAGGAACTGGTGAACAATATATTAAAGCATAGTAATGCCGGATTCATACATTTAACCCAAAATGTAAGTGGTAAAAAAATGTATTTCCGGATCCACCACGACGGAACCGGTATCGTTCAGGCCGATTTTGAAAAACTGAACCACAGTACGCTTGGGTTGGGCCTGAAAAACATTGCCAGCCGCACTAAAGTACTCAACGGACGCATATTCTTTGAGATCGATCCAAGCCATACTTATTACAAGGTTACCATAGAAATACCCAGGGAGCCAGCCATCTAAACTCCGTAATTCAGGCATGATTTTGGACGAATGAATTTTCTTTTCTTAATTTTACCGGACTGCTGAATTTATGAACGAAATAAAAGTAGCCATTGCGGACGACCACAAGATCTTCAGGAAAGGAGTAATTCTCTCCATGCGGTCCTATACCAATATCAAGTTCGTAATGGAAGCCGATAACGGGGAAGACCTGTTGGCCAAGATCCCCGAATCGCAACCCGATGTTATTTTATGCGACCTGAAGATGCCCGTGAAAGACGGCATCGATACCACCAAACTCATCACCAAGAACTTCCCCGGCATACGGGTCATCATTCTTACCATGTATGAAGATGAACGCTTTGTGGGTCACTTAATGGACTGCGGCGCTGCCGGGTACCTGCTTAAGAGTACCGAGCCTGCCGAAATCAAGAAAGCCATTATGGATGTGGTGAGAACCGGCTTCTACCTTAATCCCTTTGTAAATAAGGTGCTCATTAAAAAGAATTATTCCAAGCAAAAATTCAATCCTTCCCTTACCTCGGAAGTGGTGCTAAGCGAACGGGAAAAAGAAGTGCTTACCCTGGTTTGTATGGAATTTACCGCTGCTGAGATAGCTGCTAAAATGGATATCAGCGCCCGAACCGTAGAAGCTATCAAAGACAGGCTGATGGAACGTTTTGGCGTTAAAAACTCGGTAGGTCTTGTATTCTATGCCATGAAGAATTCGCTGATAGATTAAGCATCGCCTAAAACAACCCAAACAGCGTAGAATCTATGCTGGTTATTATCTGGCCCAGGTGCTCTTCATTCTCTGCAAATTTATTTTTATCCGCATCAATGATCAATAAAGGACCTTCTTTGTAGTTATCTATCCAGTTATTATAAAACTCATTCAGTTTTTTTAAATAATCAAGGCGGATATTCTCTTCATACTCCCTGCCCCTTTTCTGGATCTGGGCAACCAACGTAGGAACAGACGCTTTCAGGTAGATCAGTAGATCAGGCGGCTGTACCATTGTTTTTAAGGTCTCGAAAAACTTATAATAGTTATCAAAATCCCGTTTACTCATCAAACCCATATCGTGCAGGTTAGGGGCAAAGATGTTGGCATCCTCGTAAATGGTTCTGTCCTGGATCACTGTTTCGGTACCACGATGGATCTCCAGCAATTGATTAAGGCGGCTGTTTAAAAAGAATATCTGCAGGTTAAAACTCCACCGGGGCATGTCTTCATAAAAATCGTTCAGGTAGGGGTTATGGTCCACATCTTCAAACTGGGGGATCCACTTGTAATGCTTACTCAGCATTTCTGTCAACGTGGTTTTGCCGGCGCCGATATTCCCGGCCACTGCAATATGTTTTGGTTTTTTTGTCTTTGCCATGCCCCTATCCCCCAAAGGGGAATTTTAATTTATATAAATCTGTTTCTATCACTATTATTAATGATTGAAAGTATGCAAACTTAGCAATATCACAAATATATTTGGTCTCTTTGTTCCCCTTCAGGGGTTAGGGGTCAATAATACTTTAACCCGATCGCTTCCCTCACCAGCTTCATGGTAGCACGTGCGCTTTTATTGGCTTTTTCTGCTCCCTGTTCCATGATCTGCTTAAGCCCCTTATCATCATTTAAAATAGCATCCACCTTGTTTCGTATGGGCGCAATAAATCCAACCATATCCTCAGCCAGTTGTTTTTTCATATCGCCGTAACGGATAGTACACTTATTATAATCTTCCTCAAATTTTTGGAGTACATCGGCGCTGCTAACAAGTTTCATCAGCATAAAAATGTTCTCAATATAATCCGGCCTGGGCGTATTGGGTTCGGTGGGCCCGCTGTCTGTTTTCGCCTTCATCACTTTCTTTCGTATCGTTTCATCCTCATCAGCCAGGTATAGGGTAGCCATCTGGTTTTCACTTTTACTCATCTTGCCTGCCCCGTCAAGGCTCGGAACCTTGATCAGCTCCTGGTTAAAATTAAATGCCTGTGGTTCGGGAAAAACCTCCCCATACCGGTGATTGAACCGGTTGGCAAAAGTACGGGCCATTTCCAGGTGCTGCTCCTGGTCCTTTCCTACCGGTACATAGCTGGCACGATGCAGAATGATGTCTGCAGTCATTAAAACCGGGTAGGTCAATAATCCTGCATTTACATTTTGGGGATTAAGCCGTACCTTATCTTTAAATGTGGTGGTCTTTTCCAGTTCACCCTTATAAGCCAACATGTTCAGATACAGGTAAAGTTCTGCTGTTTCATGAACATGACTTTGGCAATACAGGGCCACTTTATCCGGATCAAGCCCGCTGGCAATATTCTCAGCCAGTACACGGTGCACATTTGCTTTAAGTTCTTTGGTATCCGGGTGAGTGGTCAATGAATGCAGGTCGGCTACCATAAAATAGCACTCAAACTCTTCCTGCATCTTTACATAATTGCGGATGGCCCCAAAGTAATTACCCAGGTGCAAAAAACCGGTGGGACGTATCCCACTCATTACTATTTCTTTCTTCTTTTCCATCAGGGGGCGAAGATAACAAAAGTCAATAGTCATTGGGCATTGTACCCGCTAAAAAATAAATGCCGCTTAAATAAAAGCAAATCCGGCAAAGCCAAAACTGAACTATATTTGTTCAATGGAAGTGAACGACGCATTGGTAGATAAACTGGCTCACCTGGCCCGGCTAAAATTTGATGATACCGAAAAGGCCGCCATCAAAAATGACCTGCAGAAAATGATCCGGTTTGTTGATAAACTCAATGAACTGGATACTACCGGTGTTGAACCCCTGCTGCACATGAGCGACAATATAAATATGCTGCGACCCGATGAAGTGAGAGGAAGTATTTCCCGTGAAGAAGGATTGAAAAATGCAGCCGTTCACGATGAGCAGTTTTTTAAAGTACCGAAAGTCATTAAAAAGTAGTTAATCCGTTAACACATTAATTAATACCCAGGCTGTTGCGAACAGATTAACGAATTAACGAATCAACGGATTAACAAATCAACGGATCAACAAATTAACAGCATGCAAAGTATCATACATATTGAGAACATCCGTAAGAGTTACTATCTCGGTAAAAACGAACTGCAGGTATTAAAAGGCATTTCCCTGGATATCTTTAAGAATGAGTATGTAGCGCTGATGGGACCCAGCGGTTCGGGAAAATCAACCCTGATGAATATTCTCGGGTGCCTCGACAGTCCTTCTGCCGGCAATTACTTTTTAAATGGCAAAGATGTAAGCCGCATGCCCGATAATGACCTGGCCGAAGTGCGGAATAAAGAGATCGGTTTTGTTTTCCAGCAATTCAATTTATTACCCAGGTTAACCGCTGCAGAAAATGTGGCCCTTCCGCTTGTGTACAGCGGAATCAGCAGAAAAGAAAGACAGGAAAGAGCAATGGACGTGTTAAGAAGAGTAAAACTTGATGACCGCAGCCATCACAAACCAAATGAACTAAGTGGCGGACAGGCACAGCGGGTTGCCATTGCCCGGGCCCTGATAAACAACCCATCCATCATCCTGGCCGATGAGCCCACCGGTAACCTGGATACAAAAACATCTTACGAGATCATGGAGATACTGAGTAAGATACATACAGATGGAAATACCGTGATACTGGTTACACACGAGGAAGATATATCACACTATGCCCACCGGGTCATCAGGCTAAGAGACGGCGTAATTGAAAGCGACAAAGTGAATGAAAATCCACTGTCTGCTGCTGTTCCTGCCTGATCATTTATCACAGGCAAACTATTACCGATAATTTTTGTTGCTTTACATTCAAAACAGGCATCAATCATGGCCATAAAAATATATACCAAAACAGGAGACCTGGGTAAGACCAGCCTGATCGGCGGCACCAAGGTTGCCAAGAACAATATCCGTATTGAAGCTTATGGCACCATTGACGAATTGAATTCTTACATCGGACTCACAGCCGACCATCTTCTACACGAACATTCAAAGAACATTCTGAAGGAAATTCAGGATCGTCTTTTCACCATTGGGTCTTCACTGGCCTGTGATCCGGATAAAGAACCTTTACTAAAGATCCCCGATCTGAAAGAAACAGATATTGAGCTGCTGGAAAAAGAGATCGATAAAATGAATGAAGAACTGGCACCTATGAAATCGTTTATTCTTCCCGGCGGGCATCCGGCCATTTCCACCACACATGTTACCCGTTGCGTATGCCGCCGTGCCGAACGGCTTTGCGTGAATATGAAAGAGCATGATCTTTTTGTAGAACCCCTGGTGATAAAATACCTCAACCGCCTGAGCGATTATCTTTTTGTACTGGCAAGATATGCCGGGCATTTACTGGGAGTGAAAGATATCCCGTGGAAACCAAGAATCAACTGATTTGCTGATTTGATGATGTGCTGATTTGGTGATGTGCTGATTTGATGATGTGCTGATTTGATGATTGAAAACGATAGCGAAGCAATCAGCACATTGGCACATTTTTAAATCAATTCATCAAATCGATTCATCATCAAATTTTCAAATTATCTTCCCGTCCTTCATGTGCAATATCCGGTCGCTCATTTTCGCCAGTTCTTCATTGTGTGTTACAATTAAAAAGGTCTGATCGAACTGATCCCGCAGGTCGATGAATAACTGATGCAGTTCTCTTGCATTGCTGCTGTCCAGGTTTCCTGTTGGCTCGTCTGCCATTACAATGGCCGGGCCGTTTATCAGCGCTCTTGCCACGGCCACCCGTTGCTGTTCGCCGCCGGAAAGTTGCTGGGGTTTATTTTCCAGTCTTTCACCAAGTCCTAAAGTTTTCAACAATTCCCTGGCCTTTGTTACCACTTCCTTCTTTTTTGTACCGGCAACCCAGCCCGGTATGCAAACATTTTCCAAGGCAGTAAACTCAGGCAAAAGATGATGAAACTGGAAAACAAAGCCGATATGTTTGTTGCGGAAGGCGGCCAGTTTTTTCCCCGAAAGGGTTTCAATATGCTGCCCGTTCATAACGATCTTCCCGGTATCGGCCTGGTCTAAAGTGCCCAAAATGTGCAGCAGCGTACTTTTGCCGGCACCGGAAGAGCCAACGATGCTCACGATCTCTCCCTTAGTAACAGATATATCAACTCCCTTCAGCACAGCCAGTTGCCCGTAATGCTTATGAATATTTGTAGCGGTTAACATACTTCGAAAATAGCTAATAATTACAAGTTTCAGCCCCGGGAAAAAAGGCCGGGGTTAAACTGCATTTATGGCAAAATAATTTCCGGGAAAAGCCGTTTAAAAAACACTTTTGGTTATTTCGTACGAACCTATACATTTGCAAAAAATTAAACCCGTTAAGAGATGTTCTGGACTTTAGAATTAGCATCACATCTGGAAGATGCACCCTGGCCCGCCACAAAAGATGAACTCATTGATTATTCGATCCGCAGCGGCGCCCCTATTGAAGTGGTAGAGAACTTACAGGAACTGGAAGATGAGGGAGAGATGTATGAAGGCTTAGAAGACATCTGGCCCGATTATCCAAGCCAGGAAGATTTCTTCTTTAATGAAGATGAATACTGATCCACCCCCTCCGCCCCCTAAAGGGGAACTCAGAATCTGAAAACGTTATAGCCTGATATTATTTTAAAAGTGAGAGCCTTTCAATTTTTGAAAGGCTCTCACTTTTTATTTTCCTGAACTATTTGAAGTCTTGAACTCCAGGTTCTCCCTGAACAAAGTCGAAGGATCAGGGGGCCGAGGGGGTTTCCATCTTCTCAATAACCGCTTCGGTAACACCGGTAAAAGAGAATCCA
>DAOQRQ010000175.1:0-4526 GCA_035355815.1 Ferruginibacter sp.
AGAGCCGGTAAACACCTGCGAGGTGTTTGCAGGAATGGTAAAGGGCGTTCCGGGCGTTGTTGGAGATAATGTGGTTATTGGTCCCGTTCCATTCACCCGGTACTTAATAGCAGTAACCTGTGCAGGATTAGTAAGATGAAGATTGCTGATCTTAATATAAACACTTTGTTTGTTGTTGATGCAGCAGCCAACATCCACGCTGTCGATCCTGGTATTAATATTATCGTCTGCTATTTTAAAAACAAAGGGTTCGCTGGTTCCGTTATTTCTTCCCATTGGTTTTCCTTCCCGGTTAAGCGCCTGTACATTCCAGATAAAATCACAGAGATAAGGAGGCTTACACGGACCGGTGTATAAACTGCTGCCGGCAACAATGGCCTGGGTAATATTATCCACGTCTTTTGTAACGATAGGCTGGTTGGCTTGCATGGCCTGCATTCCATTCTGTCCCTGCATCAGTTGCCAAACACGTAAGCGGTAGGTAACCGGGTCTCTTGGTTTGGGCACCAGGGGCGTCCACCGGAACGTTACCGGTTTTTGAATATCTTTTTTTAAAAGCTTCTTTTCATTTTCCGGAACGATCAGCGAAGGCGGGGCAAAATCCGTTTCTTTTGGCGTTTCTACCCTAAACTCTTTACAAACCTGGTTGCTTATTTCTCTCCGTTCTTCACTAAAGAACTGGGCGCAGATGGTATAGTCGCCGTCTTTCAGTTCCCGGCAGCCGGATAATGCCCCAATAAGTTCCGATGCGGAAAAAGTACGGGTGGTAAAATCATCTACCGGCATTCCGCCCGTAGCCATATTGCTGCAGACAACGGCCCCGTTTGCCCGGATCTGGATCACCAGCTTCATTCCTTTGATCTGGATGGTAGGTGGTTTTTGCGCCACCAGCAACAAGGAGCCCGGTACGCTGTTCCAGGTATCAATAACACCCGGAAGCTGGTTCTTAACGGTAAAATTGAGGATCTTTATCTGTTGTTGGGCCTGGCAGAATAGGCCAATACTGAACAATGCCGGCAATAGCAGCACCAGTAGTTTTTTCATAAATAGTAAATTTTGATGAGGCCGTCTTAAGCAATTCGTCCTTGGTTAACAATATATACCTATTAAATATTGTGTACAAGCAAAACTTATAAAGGGCTGTTAATTACTTTGAAACCGATTTTATGCTGAGCGACAGCGAAGCATCTGCCCGTTAATGATTCAAATATTCAGCTTTTGAATTGCTGATTGGCTGCTTCCTCGTACCCCGGTATGACAAACCGCGATATCCCTGAAATTTGTTTAAAAATTGCCCGTACATTTGGCCGGGTTAATTTTATATTTGCCAACTAAAGACATATAACATATGAAGTTCATCGTTTCCTCCTCGGCTTTGCTTAAACAACTGCAGCAGATCAGCGGCGTTATCAATGCCAATACCGTATTACCCATCCTGGAAGATTTTTTGTTTGAAATTGAGAAGAACAAACTGACCGTTGTAGCCACCGACCTGGAAACCGTGATGAAGGTTCATTTAGACATTGAAGCCAAAGACAGCGGAAAGGTTTGTATCCCTGCCAAAATATTGCTCGACTCCCTGAAGAATATCCCCGAGCAGCCCCTCACTTTTAATATTGACAAGAATTTTTCCGTTGAAATAACCAGCGACAATGGTAAGTACAAGGTAATGGGCGAAACGCCGGATAATTTTCCGAAAGAACCTGCCGCCGACGATGCCAATTCGTTTACCATGACATCCTCTGCCCTGGTTACCGCTATCAACAAAGCCATCTTTGCCGTAAGCAATGATGATCTTCGCCCGGCCATGACGGGGGTGTTCTTTGAACTGGATAAAAAAGGGATCACTTTTGTTGCAACGGATGCTCATCGCCTGGTTCGTTATACAAGAAGCGATGTAAGCTGTCCTAAAAAAGATTCTTTCATCGTTCCTAAAAAACCGCTTAACCTTTTAAAAGGCTCTTTGCCGGATAATGAAGATGAACTGAAGGTTTCATACAACAGCAATCATTTGTTTGTGGTGCATGGCGGTACCGAGCTGGTGTGCCGGCTGATAGATGCCCGTTTCCCGGATTATAAAGTGGTGATCCCTGCCGACAATCCATATAAGATGGTGGTAAACAAACACGATTTTCAGAATGCATTGCGCCGGGTGAGTGTGTTCAGTAACAAGAGCACCAACCAGGTGGCGCTTAGCATCAGCGGAAGCGAACTGCAACTTGCTGCGCAGGATGTTGATTTCAGTTTTGAAGGCAATGAACGCATGAGTTGCCAGTACGATGGCGAAGACCTTCAAATTGCCTTCAATGCAAAATTCCTGATAGAGATGCTGAACGGCGCCGATACCGGTGATGTGGTGATGGAGCTGAGTACACCAACAAAAGCAGGACTTATCAAACCATCTGAACAGGGCGAAGGCGAGCAACTGCTGATGCTGGTGATGCCACTGATGCTGAATAACTAACCTATAGGATAATAAGAGCGAAAAGGAGAAAAAGAGCAGAATAAACCTCTTTTTCTCCTTTTCGCTTTTGTACGCTTAGTAAATATTTATTGTACCTTAATTGCCATGAACTTTAAACAGATCGCTTCTTTCGACAATTACATGCTGGCCAATATGACGCTGGGCATGCTCCAGGAAAACGAGATCAACTGTCACCTGAAAGACGAGCACATTGTAACAATCGACCCCCTGCTCAATCCTGCGGTGGGTGGCATCAAGCTTTTTGTAGAGGAATCGGAGTTTGAAAAAGCAACCGCATTGATAAAAAAGGCCGAGGAGGATTATGTAAAAGACATTGCCTGTCCAAACTGCAGATCAACCACGCTCAGGATAGTAGAAAAAATAAATAAGCCACAGGATTTATGGGGTAAATTAAAAAACCAGATCGCTTACGGCGAGTCATCTACGTACAGCAAGCGGTATCATTGTACAACATGTAACAAAGTATTTGACGAACTTCCTTTATCATTTTAATTTGCTGCAAATGAAAAAGATCGCTGTATTCATTCTCTCCTTATTTATTTACCTGGCCGCATTTCCGCAACACACCTACTACGCTGCCGCAAAAGCTGGCCTGAGTATAAGAGAGCAGCCCGGCACCAGCGCAAAGATCGTAGACAAGATCCCTTACGGCGATAAGCTGACCACCGTTGCCGGTGATGCCAACCAGTCCGTCATCACCACCGAAGGCTTCAACGGGTTCTGGTGGAAGATCAGTTATAATGGAAAGACCGGTTATATTGTAAGCAGTTATGTATTACCATTGCCGGCGCCTAAAGCCGGAACCAAAACGCTCAGCGATTATTTTTTACAGGTTTCTGCTGCAAACGGAAGCCCACTAACGATAAAGAAATCCGATGCAGCGCTGAATGAAATGGGCGAATCGGAACTTACCAAACAGCTTTACAAGAATGGGATGGAGTGGCATAAATCGCAGGGGTATGAATTTGGGTCTGATGTTTATATGCTGCCCGATTTTACCATTGAGCAATGTTATTTATTGGTACGGCTCATTGGCCAGTATCCCGAACTGATCGCCGACAAAGATGTTTTTCCTTCTAAGAACGCTACCATTAAAAACCCGGTGGGAGATAAGACCATTGAAGTGATCCGGGATAAACAGGATGGCCCGGGCGGACCCATCCAAAAAATAAAAATTACATTAGCCCAGGGCGCTTATACCGAATTTGAGATCTTTATGCTGGACACACAGGCTGTTATTTTTTATAGTTCGGGTGTATAATATTTTTCTTGGCTGAATAACGCAGATTAAATGATCGCTGTGATTTAAAAAGCAGTAAATCCGTTAATCATATAAATCATAGTTCAGACAATTTCTTTGCATCTTTGCGTGAAATATAATTATGAAGAAGATCGCTATGATACCGGCCCGTTATGCTGCCACCCGCTTTCCCGCCAAGCTGATGCAGATGCTGGGCAACAAAACCGTCATCCGTCATACATACGACAACACCGTTGCCACGGGGCTATTTGATGAAGTAATGGTGGTTACCGACAGCCAGATCATTTTTGATGAAGTAATATCGCACGGAGGCAAGGCAAAGATGAGCATCAGGGAACACGAAAGCGGCAGCGACCGTATTGCGGAGGCCATCGCCGATATGGATGTAGATATTGTAGTGAATGTACAGGGCGATGAACCTTTTGTTCAAAAAGAACCGTTGGAAAAGCTGCTTAAAACATTTGACGATACAACCGTGCAGGTAGCTTCGCTGATGCAGGTATTGAAAGAAGAACAATTCATTGCAGACCCTAACTATGTAAAGGTGGCCGTTGATAAGAATATGAATTCCCTGATGTTCAGCCGCAGCCCCATACCATACCACCGGGATAAAAATGTTTCTCCCGTTTATTACGAACACGTGGGCGTATATGCGTTTCGCAAACAGGCCCTGCTTAACTTCACCAGTTGGGCGATGACGCCGTTAGAAGCTGCAGAAAAGATCGAGTGCCTCCGTTACTTAGAAAACGGCATTCCATTAAAAATGGTTGTTACTGAATA
>DAOQRQ010000175.1:4626-6499 GCA_035355815.1 Ferruginibacter sp.
ACTTATGGCTTTCAGAAATTTTAAAATGGTCGGCTATGTGGTTTATGGCCGTGGCTCTTTCAACCAGTTAGATGAGATCATTGCTCCGCATCGTAAAGGGAATGCTCCGATGGTATTCCTTGTTGATCATTTCTTTGATGGCAAACCATTGGCCAGCCGGGTACCCGTTCGTGGAAACGATAAAGTGATATTTGTGGATGTTACCTACGAACCCAAGACAACCTATGTTGACAAATTGGCCAACGAGCTTAAAGAAGAGTTTGGAACCGTAAGCGGTGTGATCGGTATTGGCGGTGGTTCGGCCATGGACCTGGCGAAAGCGGTTTCCTTAATGATGAATAATCCCGGCAGCAGTGCCGATTACCAGGGATGGGACCTGGTGAAGAATCCCGGTGTATATAAAGCAGGCATCCCCACATTAAGCGGTACGGGTGCAGAAGTGAGCCGCACCACGGTGTTAACCGGCCCCACAAAAAAGCTGGGTATGAACTCCGACTTCACACCCTTTGACCAGATCGTTCTGGATCCGGAGTTGACGGAGAATGCTCCCGCCAACCAGCGCTTCTATACCGGTATGGATTGTTATATTCATTGCATTGAAAGCCTGAACGGCACTTATTTAAATGAGTTCAGCAAAAGCTATGGCGAAAAGGCATTGCAATTGTGCCGCGAAGTATATGTAAACAAAAGCGGCTGGGATGCCGACAGTGATGATAAGCTGATGATGGCTTCTTATGCCGGCGGTATGAGCATTGCCTACAGCCAGGTGGGCGTGGCCCATGCGGTGAGTTATGGACTGAGTTACCTGTTGGGCACCAAACACGGCGTTGGTAATTGTATTGTGTTTGACAAGCTGGAAGAATACTATCCCGAAGGCGTGAAAGAATTCAAATACATGGTGGAGAAGAATAAGATCGATATCCCAAAAAACGTATGCGCCGGCTTAAGCGATGAGGACTTTGACAAGATGATAAACGTATCCCTTGGCATGAAGCCGCTCTGGGAAAATGCACTGGGCAAGGATTGGGAAAAGCAGATGACGAGGGAGAAGCTGAGGAAGTTGTATGAACAACTGTAATAGTGTAATTAAGACGGGGTTTTGCAATTCCCGGCTTCCCGCTAACCCTTTTTTATCAATAAAAACTTGTCTGTTTTCTTATTAATGGTTTAAAACTCCTGTTTCATGAAAAGTTTATTTGACAAAGAATCCTACGATGAAATAACCAGGCGCATGAATTCATTAACCCCTGCTTCGCAAAGGCAATGGGGCAAGATGAATGTGGCGCAGATGCTGGCGCATTGCAAAGCTGCTTTTATGGTGCCGCTCAGCGATAAAAAAATGCCACGCAGTTTCCTGGGCCTTATGGTAGGCTGGATGATAAAATCAAAGCTATATAACGATGATCCCTGGAAACAAAACCTGCCTACTGCGCCTGGTTTTAAAATAACCGATGAAAGGGATTTTGAAAAAGAAAGGCAGGAACTCGCCGGCCTGGTCAATACCTTTTATACAAGGGGGCCCGGTAACGTTGGCAAATTTCCGCACCCTATGTTCGGCACATTTACACAGCCGCAATGGGGACGGGCCATGTACAAACATTTAGATCATCATTTGAGGCAGTTTGGGGTTTGATTTAACCGTAAAGAACGCTGATTTTTCCCGCAAAGCACACGAAGTGCCTTTGCGGGAAAAATCAAAGTTTCATTAATCGGTTTGCTGCTGCTTCCAGGGTAGCTTCATTCTTTGAAAAACAAAAACGAAGCACTTTATTATCTTCTTCGTTCTTATAAAAAACAGAAGTGGGTATCGCAGCCACTCCGTATTCTTTTGTTACCCGAATGGCAAAATCCTTTTCCTTTTCATCGCTGATGC